>CACZNR010000144.1 GCA_902782475.1 uncultured Eubacteriales bacterium | reverse complement strand
GATAAATTTGCATTTAAGAATGCAGAGAGGATAATCCGCGAAGTCATCGGCTGATAAGGATATATTGACAAGGCCTCTGCCATTTATCTGGCTGAGGCCTTTTTGTTTTTAAGGTATCTGTACCATCTCCTGCATTTTGCAAAGAGTGTCTCCTTGTGGAGTATCCTGAGCGTTATCTGCTGCATCAGTATAAACAGGATTATGAGGCCAAGAAGTACAAAAGGTGTGATCCCAAATGTAGTACCTGTAGCAAAGTAACCAAATGTGAGCTGTAAAAGGAATCCTATGGCATTTGCACCAAAGGTATGATAGCCTGTTATATCTGCTGAATATTCAGTTCCGAATCTGTCCGGTATCGAATGAAGCACGCTTGGCATTATAGGCCCAAAGCCTACACCGATGAGGAAGAGACCTGTGTTCTGTACACGGCCCATAGGGATGAACATTATGCCTACTCCGAGAGCTGCAGTCATTATTCCTATCCTTATGAGGTCATTGTCACTAAGCTTCATGGCAACGAAGCCTGATATGAGCCTTCCGATCATTATTCCGCCATAGTAAAGTGATACCCACTGAGCTGCTCCTGCCGGTGACATTTCAAATACGTTTACCAGATATGATGCACCCCAGGTCCCTATTATGAATTCCATTGCAGAATACAGAGACAGCGATAATACAGAAGGTATGACGCCCTTCATTGCAAAGATCTGGAACATCTTCTTGTCGATGGCATTGAACTGTTCCTTTTCTATCCTGGTAGCATTCTTCTTTTCAAGTTTCAGCCACAGAGGCAGAACGCAAAGTACGATGATGAGTATGCCTGACTGAATGAATCCCACGGTCCTGTATCCTGTACGCCATGAATGCATTCCGTCGTTAAGGAATATAGACATTATAAGCGGGCTCACTGTGACTCCTACTCCCCAGAAGCAGTGGAGCCAGTTCATATGCTGTGCCTTATAATGAGTGGATACATAGTTATTGAGTCCCGTATCTATGGCTCCGGCACCTGAACCAAGTACTACTGCAAAGAGCATCATTATGATTATGCTTGGAGACAGGCTCATGCCAATTAGTCCTATGACTGTCAGAAGTATGGATACAGTCGTAACGAGCGGTGTACCGAATCTTCTTAAAAGCTTTCCGGCAAAGAGACTGAGTCCTCCTGTGCATATGCCAACGATGATACTGTAAAGAGAAGCAAACCTTTCAGGTACTGCAAAATCGAGATGAATAACAGGCCATGCTACTCCGAACAGTGAATCCGGCAGACCCAATGATATGAATATTAGATATAAGACTATTAAAAGTATACTCATTATCCAAATTTCCCTATTATTTTTAATATAATAACATACTTTAACGTTAATAACAAAAAGAACGGGTCATTTTTTATATGGACCCGTTCAATATTGCATAGACTTATAATCAGCCAAGCTTTGAGATGTCTGTTCCGAAATACTTTATTGAAAGCTCTGTAAGCTTGCCTTCTTCAGCAAGCTCCTTGAGAGCCTTGTTAACAGCCTCAAGAAGTGAAGCATTCTGCTCTGTCTTCTGCATTGGGATACCAATTGCTGTAGCATCCTCTGTAAGATAAGCGATCTTAATCGGTGCATCCGGATGCTCCTTCAGATAATCATAGAATGAAACCTCAGCATTGAGTGTTGCATCGATCCTGCCTGCAAGAAGAAGCTCAAGTGTTGCATTAAGGTCGTCAACTCCTATTACTTCTGCTCCGTAGCTCTCAGCAAGTTCTGCATATGTGCTGGAGATGGTATTGGCTGTTTTCTTGCCCTTCAGGTCATCAAGAGTCTTGATGTCCTCGTTGTCAGATCTTACTATTACAGCAGTCTTGTTATATGCATAAGGATCTGAGAAATAATACTTTTCCTTTCTTTCTTCAGTGATTCCTACGCCATTGATCATAAGATCATAACGTCCTGTCTCAAGACCTGCAAGAAGTCCATCCCACATTCCTTCAAGGAACTCTGCTTCAACTCCCAGTTTCTCAGCTATGAGCATGCCAACCTCTGTGTCATATCCTACGAGCTTGTCATTCTCATCATGATATGTCCATGGTGCCCATGTGCCTTCCATGGCTATGGTTATCTTTCCAGCTTTCTTGATCTTTGCAAGATTATCCTCAGGCTCCTTCTTGCATGATGTGAATGCAAATGCAAGAGCCATTACAAGGATCAGAGCGATCGTTACAATACGTACTTTTTTCATAATGTGTACTCCTTCTATTTTTCAAATTATTTTTTAAAGCATCAGCTTTAAATACTTTAGTCTTCACCAAGCGTGTTGGTGATCATCTGCAGGAACTCCCTTGTTCTCTGCTCCTTAGGATCATCGAAGAATTCCTTTGCGGTATTCCTTTCCACGATGTACCCATCTTCCATGAGGATAACATCCGTTGAGACTGTCCTTGCAAAGTTTATCTCGTGGGTGACTATCACCATGGTCATGCCTTCATCTGAGAGCTTCTTTATGACCTGAAGCACTTCCCCTGTAAGCTCAGGGTCAAGAGCTGAAGTCGGCTCATCAAAGTATATTATCTTTGGATTCGTAGCCAGTGCCCTTGCTATGGCAACTCTCTGCTGCTGACCTCCGGAAAGCTGATGCGGATAGAAATCCTTTCTGTCCAGCATGCCTACCTTGTCAAGTGCATCAAGTCCGATCTTCATGGCCTTGTCTTTTGGCATCTTCCTTCCAATTATGAGTCCTTCCGTAACATTCTGTATTGCTGTCTTGTTAAGGAACAGATTATAGCTCTGGAAGACGAATCCGGTATGCTTTCTTAATTCAGATATCTGTTTCTTGGTGGCATTGTGCATGTCATACTCTACGCCGTCAAAGATCATTTTTCCTTCATCAGCTATCTCAAGGAAATTGATACATCTTAAAAGTGTGGTCTTTCCTGAACCTGATGGTCCGAGTATGGACAATACCTCTCCTTTGTTGACATCTATATTTATGTCCCTGATGACCTTTAAGTCACCAAAGCTCTTCTTTACTCCTTTGACTGATAACATTGCCATGACTCACACCTCACTTTTCTCGGTAATATTGAGTTTCTTTTCTCCCCACTTCTGAACATATGTCAGTATAGTTGAGAAGATGAGGTATATCAGTGCTACTTCAAGATAAAGTGCCAGCTGCTCATAGGTCCTTGCAACTATCCTCTGTGTTACCATGAACATCTCTGTAACTGTGATGTTTGCAGCAAGGGATGTGTTCTTCGTCATTGCTATAAGAGAGTTGAACAGAGACGGGAATGCAGTTTTGAAGGCCTGAGGGAGTACGATCCTCCTTATGGTCTGCATATATGACATTCCTACGCAGTATCCTGCTTCAAGCTGTCCTACAGGTATGGATTCAAGTGAAGCCCTTATGGTCTCAGCTGCATATGCACCTTCATTTATGGAGAATACTATCACTGCAGCAGGAAATGGTTTCAGAAGTATGCCTACATTTGCAAGTCCGTAGAACACGATGTACAGCTGAACAAGAAGAGGTGTACCTCTTATTATCCAGATATAGAACCTGGCTATCTTTCTCAATACCTTAACGTTGGCGAACTGTACCATAGCTGTAACAAGAGCTATGATTATCGCAAATGTAAAAGATAGGATCGTTAATGGTATCGTTACTGTAAGTCCTGGTAAAAGTATCTTTCCGAATGAATCCAGGACGATGCCCCAAACTCTGCTTGTCATAAATAATATATACTCCTCCGATCAGCTTTCATATTATAGCAAAACATTTGATTTTACACAATTAAATCAAATAAAATAAGAGCAATATTATGAAAAATATTGCTCCCCATAAATTAAAAAGAAGGTCATAAAAGAGAGGTCACTCCTTTACGTAAAAAATTGTATCATAGTATGTTACAGTTTCCGTCTACACCAACATATAAAATGTTGAATTACATGTTCATTTACGATAATTCAGTAATGCCTGATGACACTTTTTTGATAACATGGGTGGCTACACCCTGTATGTATATCTCGTCCCCTTCGATATCACTGTAGGAATCGTTTTCAGGATGAAGTATGATCTTCTTGTTCTTCTTGTCAAAGAAAAGACGTTTAAGAGTACTTTCCCCTTCCACAAGAGCTACCACTATGTCACCTTCGTTTGCCACTGAAGTCTTCCTGCAGACAACGATGTCATCTTCCTCGATGCCGGCTCCTGTCATGGAATCTCCCATAGCTCTGAGGCAATAGAAATCACCTTTACCGAATATGATATCAGGCAGATTGAAATAGTATTCTATATTCTGCTCCTCGTACTGCGGTGCTCCGCATCTTACAGAACCCACAAGAGCAGCAACGGAACTTCCCCCTTCATATTTATCAGAGACTTCAGTATCAATGCTTTCACCGCTGTACTTGATCATATCCCTGTCATTCATCTCAACGAGATATCTGTATACAGTGCTTCTGGCCATGTGTATATGCTCTGATACTTTTGTGATGGAAGGAGACTCTCCGTATTCCTTTCTGTAATCATTTGCAAAATCCAGGATCTTCTGCATTATCAAAGGGTCTTTTTTTCTCATAACAAAACTCCTTGTTTCATTTACGATTACATTATATCACTTATGTTCAATAAAGTTTACTGCCCTTTCAAGCCAGCCTGCTGCGTCAGTCTCAAGTCCAAGGCCAAATCCATGCTTTGCCTTCTCAACGAGATACATTTCATGTCTTATGCCATTTTCCCGGAGCATCCTGTCATATCTGACGGAATGTTCAACTGCGACCACCTCATCGTCCTTTGCATGGACTATGAATGTATCAGGATAATCCGTACCAAGAGCTGTCGGGAATGTATATGGAGCCGGATCAAAAGCTGCAAGGAGCTTAGAGCCAAACATGACCTTCATAAGCATGCCCCCTTGTTCCGGAGGAAAGAGCTCAAGATCTATGGGAGGATAGGCAGTGATGAGTGCTTCTGGCTTTTTGAGGCCATACTTTGCATATCCTATCTGCGTGCTTCCAAACATGGCCGTGAGATTTGCACCTGCAGAGAACCCTGCAACTATATATCCCCTGTCTTCTTCATGGAAAGGAAAATACTTCTCGGTATCATCCATAACCATTTTTACTGCGTTTGCGAGGTCATCAAGAGCCTTGTCAACTTCGTGGTCGCAGGCTACCCTGTAATTCAGTACACAGCAGTCATACCCAAGCTCATTGAGCCCTGCAGCTACAGGAAAAGCCTCATTGAGGTTTGAAAGATACATGTAGTATCCGCCTGAGCAGATGAATGCTATGGGTCTATCTTTTCCGCATTCAGATGAGAGGCAGTAAAGCTGTACGTCTTTGAGCTCATCATTGTCAGAACCTTCATAGACCTGATATGTAACGGTCCTTCTGTGAATATTGTCTATAAGGTTATCAAGTCCCTTTGACATGCAGCTGGTCTTCCAGTTTGAATTCATAGCTGCAAGTTCGTTAAGTGAATACTCACCAAGAGGCTTTACTGCAGGCCTCCTGTATGTAAGATAGTCAAGAAATGATCCAAGTTCAGGTATGTCACCAAGTTTGATATCAAGATCCATATATTCAGTGTTTCATGATCCTTCTGTCAAGAGCAAAGATCTTTTTAGAAAACTCTCCTTTCTTAAGGTCTGTTATGTTCTCCCTGTATATCTCCATCCTGCTGTCCAGCATGTCTATGAGTGACAGCATCTCAGCTTCAGCAATCATCGGCTTTACTGCTGCTCCAAATTCCGGATCCCCGTGATGAGAGAGTATCATATGCTGCAGAAGTACACATTTATCTTCCGGTATGTCGTTTTCCCTGCATACCCTGTCTACTTCGTCAGAACCCATTACAAGATGTCCGAGAAGCTGTCCCTTTACAGAGTAGTCAGAAACTATGCCAAGCTCTGAGAACATGAATTCATATTCCTTGGCAAAATCGTGAAGTATGGTCCCTGCTATGAGAAGGCTCCTGTCAGTTATGTCCTTATAAGTCCTTGAGAGGAAATCTGCTATCCTTACCATATATGATGTATGCATCAGAAGTCCAGAAAGGAAACCATGGTGCACGCTCTTTGCAGCAGGTATTCTGCGAAACCTGTCCTTATGTGCATCGAATATGATCCTAGTGACTTTCCTGTAATCCTCATCCGTTATGGATTCTATCATCTCATCCAGATAGCCCATGGCCTTGTCGGAATCGATCGGTGCCTGCTTTATTATCTTATCAAGATCGACTCCGGAATAATCAGTTATGATTTCGATGGAATACACCGTCATCTGCTTCACACCTTTATATTCACGTATCTCACCTGATACATCTGCTATCTCTCCGTTGTCAGCAGAGCTCATTGGTCCCGAATAATCCCACAGCTGGAAATCCAGGCTTCCTGTTATGTCAGAAAGCTTTCCTGTAAGATATGGTTTGTTATTGCTGGATGTCCTTATCTGTACATCAGTAAGAAGAAAGTAGCCGTCTATCTTTTCGCCTATCCTGAAATCTTTTATCATCTGATGTTTATCTCCCTGTCTTGTATATATATCTCATTATACCAAATGAAAAAGGGCTTACGCCCTTTTTTTGATGTCTTATTTTATTATGGCCTTATGGAAGACTTTCTTTCCCTTCTTGATGGTTACGCCATCCCTGAGCTCTTCAGCAGTGAATATTCTCTTGAAGTCGGTCTCCTTCTCATTATTTACTGAGAGGCCACCCTGTTCTGCAAGTCTTCTTACTTCTCCTCTGCTCTTTGCAAGATTGCATCTGATCATGAGGTCATCAAGTGTTATGCCTTCGCCGATCTCGTCAGCGGTGAGCTCTGTTGTAGGCATGTTCTCGTCATCCATGTTGCCACTGAACAGTGCATGTGAAGCATTGAGTGCCTTCTGAGCTTCTTCAGTTCCATGTACCAGTTCTGTAAGTGAGAATGCAAGTATCTCCTTCTTCTCGTTGATCCTAGAGTCATCCCACTTGTCCATCTCTTCGATCTCTTCTAGAGGAATGAATGTCAGGAGCTTGAAGCACTTTGTTACGTCAGCATCATCGACATTTCTCCAATACTGGAAGAATTCGAACGGTGTGGTCTTTTCAGGATCAAGCCATACGGCACCCTTGGCTGTCTTGCCCATCTTCTTTCCTTCTGAGTTCATGAGAAGAGTGATGGTCATGGCATATGCATCGTCACCGGTCTTCCTTCTTATGAGGTCTGTTCCTGCAAGCATGTTGGACCACTGGTCATCACCGCCGAACTGCATGTTGCAACCGTAGTTGTTATGCAGATACAGGAAGTCATATGCCTGCATTATCATGTAGTTGAACTCAAGGAATGAAAGTCCTCTTTCCATCCTCTGCTTATAGCATTCAGCCCTTAACATGTTATTGACTGAGAAATGTGCACCGACGTCCCTCAGAAGATCTATGTAGTTGAGGTTCAAAAGCCAGTCAGCATTGTTGACCATTATGGCCTTCCCTTCACCAAATTCTATGAATCTTTCCATCTGGACCTTGAAACAGTCACAGTTATGCTGTATAACTTCAGGAGTCATCATGCTCCTCATATCAGTCCTGCCTGATGGATCTCCGATATATCCTGTTCCTCCGCCAACGAGTACTACAGGTCTGTTGCCTGCCAGCTGAAGTCTTTTCATGAGGCTCAGAGCCATGAAGTGACCAACATGCAGAGAATCTGCTGTAGGATCGAAGCCTATATAGAATTTTGCACCGCCGTTGTTGATAAGCTCCCTTATCTCAGGTTCATCTGTTACCTGTGCTATGAGGCCTCTGGCCTGCAGTTCTTCATAAATACCCATTATTGTCAATTCTCCTTATAAAAAATAAAGCCTTTATCTGCTTTTCAGATAAAGGACGACTTGTCGTGGTACCACCTAAATTCAAGTATATCCAGTGATATACTCCTCTTTTACGCTTTAACGGGCGAACACGTCTTCCCTACTTATTTTTCAGGTCGAGGCTCCGGGATGTATTCAGTACCTGGCTCTGCATCCTCACACCTACCGGATGCTCTCTTAAAGTTGCCTTACGGAACTTACTCTTTCCCTTCCCAGCATTTGAACGGATTTATATTAACAAAGATAACTTACCTTGTCAAAGCTATTTTATTAGCTTCATAGTATCATCTGCCATCACTATCTCTTCCACAGTGAGCTCACGGCCCTTAACAGAGAACCTTACATCAAATCCCCCATATCTAAAGGCATATCTTTCATCCTTATTCCTTTTATACTGAGGTCTCGGATCATTTGTGAGAAGTTCCTTAAGTGGAGCTCTCTTCTCTTCGGGCAGTATATCAAGAAGCTCTTCCGGGACATTCACATCAAGAGTAAGGTCATTCATCTTCTCTTCAAGATTGTTGACTGCATCCTCTCTTATGTCAAATAATGGAAGATATGGCTTTATGTCATATATGGGAGTGCCATCCATTAGATCGGCTCCATATACTTCGATGACAGGTGCGCCGTCTTCAATAAGTATGTCTTTTATCTTTACACTGGAAAGTCCGAGGCCATTGGGCCTGAAGGGTGACCTTGTGGCGAATACTCCTATCCTTGTGTTTCCACCGAGCCTTGGAGGCTTGACCCTCAGCTTTTCATTGTCATCGTTTTCTGAGAATCCGAATATGAGCCAGATATGTGAAAATAACTCCAACCCTTCCAGAGCGGAAGGATCGGAGTATTCTTCTGTAAATGTGATACGTGACACAGCAAGTCCGTTTATCCCTGCCTGTCTAGGTATCCCGAATTTTTCCCTGTAATCATTATGTATGTATGCTACAGGTCTTATCCTTTTTATATCGTCCTTATCAGAATCTGACATATCTCATCAACATTGGTGTCAGCCATGTCTCTACGCAGGCTGCGATTATAAGGAGCGGTATTATCTTTAAAACTATATACCATCCCATCTCACCCATCATGGTGTCAAATGGCCATTTAGTCCTTTTTCTGAATATCTGCTTGTTAAGCTGTGTGCATGTTGCATATCCCATGGCACATGCAAGGAGCAGTGCAGGTATCTCAAATATCCCGTGAGGTATTATGGCTGCAAGGACATAGAGCAGTGAATGCAGAAGATCATAATTAAGACCCACACCGATATATCCTACCATCAGTCCGGCAATGATCGCATTTCCGAGCACTGAAACTGTGGGCAGATACAGAAATGGTACGAATCCCAGAATGAATGATACGCATGCAGCTCTGAGATTATTGAGGAACAGATTTACGACAGATATTGTGTTGTCACTGCCGATTATGCCGTTGCCTCTGAATATATCCGAAATGATCGAGGAAACAAACTCAAAAGCCTGCGACTTAGCCACATATGAGACTACCACTGTCATGGCAAACACTACGATGAATATTCCAAAGATTATCCAGAAAGGATTCCTGAGGTATGTCCTGAAGAACTTGGATGATCTTCTGAACCTGCCAAAGAATCCTTTGTATTTCTGATCTTCAAATGGGTCGATAAAGGTTATATCAAGCATGTTCATAACATGATCCTCTCAATTGCTCTGTAGTATATCTTTGTTGCCTTGCAAAGGCTTTCAAGGTCCATGAATTCATTTGCATCATGGATCTTTGTATTCTCACCTTGGAATGCAGGTCCGAATGCCGCACAGTTATTGGCTGACTTTGCATATGTTCCGCCGCCTATGGCCATTGGATCCCCGCCATCCGGAACAAATTCCTTATATGCTGCATCAAGAGCCTTTATGAGCTTTGATTCCCTGTCGATTATAAGGGCATTGCCATAGGTATATTTTGTTTCCATGCCATAACCTGAAGCCATCTGTGAAACATTCTGGCACATCTGCTCGTTATCTATCTCGTGAGGAACTCTTAAGTCCAGATTCATATAGAACTTTCCTTCATTCATCTTTAAAAGACCGAAGTTAAGTGTAAGAGGTCCAAGCTCTCCTGTGTAATCAATGTCAAGTCCCTCTCCGTCATATGAATAGAGATGATTTACCATGAAGTTAACAGCATCATTATCCATGAACTTCACAAGGTATCTTGCCATACCGATGTTTGCATTGAGTCCGAGATGAGGTGTAGAAGCATGAGCCGGTTTTCCTATCACTGTAACAACGGTGTTTCCGTTCTTCACTTCATATTCGCCTGTGTACTCTTTATTCTCTTCAAGGAAATTGTCAAAAGCATCCCTGTACATCTTATCTGTTCCCTTAAGTACTGCTGTGCACTTTGAAGGAACTACATTTGATACTGTACCGCCATCAAGGGATATGAGCACGTCATCCTTTTCTGTCTTGGTGAACTCAAATCCCACATGGGCCTTTTCACCGTAGATGACAGGAAATTCTGCGTCAGGAGTAAATGCTATCTCAGTCTTTGGCATCTTTGTAAAGTAATACTTTACACAAGAGCTTCCTCTTTCCTCATTGCAGCCGAATATGACTCTTATCTTCTTCTTTACTTCTGGATGGAGCTCATGGAAAAGCTTTGCAGCATAGTATGCGCAGAGCAGCGGACCCTTGTCATCAGAAGTACCTCTTCCATATATCTTTCCGTCTCTTATCTCAGGAGAGAAAGGATCGTTTACCCATCCGTCTTCCTTTCTTGCAGGAACTACGTCAAGGTGTCCCAGGATGCTGAGTCCCTCTTCACCTTCACCTATCTCTATGTCTCCGGCATAACCGTCAACGTCGTGAACTTCGTATCCGTCCTTCCTGCCTTTTTCCAGCATCCAGTCAAGGGCCTTCCTTGCTCCCTGTCCGAAAGGCATGCCTTCCTTTTCAGTCTTACTGTCATAGGCAGAATCGATGCTGCACACATCTATAATGTCATTGATAAGATCCTTCTGTAATTCTTCTATCCTTTTGTTATGACCCATTTCCTCGGATCCTCCTTATGATAAGATTTCATCTATAGATTATACCAAATTTTACAGATTTCTTCTTTAACATATAAAAAAAGGACCCATGCAGTGCACAGGCCCATTCTTTCACTATTTTATCAGTCGATCTCTCCACCAACGGTCTTGAGCTCTTCCTTGTTTTCAACTATAGCTTCTATAGCAGCTTCGATTCCCTTTACGATGTCAGCCTTTGAAAGAGAAGGTATGTTCTTCTTGTCAAGTACCTGCTCATGCAGGAAAGGAACGTGCATGAATCCGCCTCTCATGTTCGGGAATTCCTTATCGATGTAATAAAGCACTCCGTACATAAGATGGTTGCATACATATGTACCAGCTGTATATGAAACGCTTGCAGGTATTCCTGCCTTAATGATATTTTCTACCATTGCCTTTGCAGGTAACTTTGTGAAATATGCATTCTTTCCGTCTTTGAATATTGGAGTATCCAGAGGCTGATTTCCTTCGTTATCAGGTATCCTAGCGTCATTCAAATTTATGGCTACTCTCTCAGGAGTCAGTCCTATCCTTCCGCCTGCCTGACCGATGCACAGTGTAACATCAGGATTCTCTCTCTTCATAGCTTCATGAACAGTCTCTATGGATTTTCCGAATACTGTAGGAACGATCTGCTTAACTATCTGAGCTCCTGCTATATTGTCCCTGACTGCTTCAACAGCTTCCTGTGCAGGGTTTACAGGTTCACCACCGAATGGATCAAATGCTGTAAGTAAGATCTTCATAATAAATATCCCCCATTTCCAAAATAAAACCATGCAGAAACATTCTGCACGGTTCTATTATATTTCACATTTCCGATTATGCAAAGATATACATAAGGATTATGTGGATCACCAGCATTACGATAGCTACTGGGATCTGTGATTTGATTATTGTGTATTTATTCTTAACTTCCAATAATGCTGCAGGCATGATGTTGAAGTTTGCAGCCATTGGTGTGCAGAGAGTTCCGCAGTATCCAGCGGTAAGACCAAGAGCACCAACGATTATTGGATTAGCTCCCTGTGCGATAAGGAAAGGAATACCTATACCAACAGTGATAACTGAGAATGCAGCAAATCCATTACCCATGATTATCGTGAACAGAGCCATAGCTACACAGTATACTATGCATGCAATAAGCTTTGAGCCTTCAGGTATGATAGCTGAAACTCCGGAAGCTATTACATCGCCAACTCCTGCTGCTGTGAACAGTGCGCCGAGAGCTGACAGTAACTGAGGAAGAATACCTGTTACACCAACGTTATCCATAAGTCTTGTTCCATCAATTACAGTGTACTTGATAGGAGCCTTTGTCATGAGAAGGGCTACGATAAGACCAAGGATACCACCGATACAAATGCAGTTATTTGATGTCAGCCAGTTAAGAGCTGGAACCTTTGATCCAAGTGTTGTAAGGATAACTGATCCGAGAGCGATAACGAGTGCCGGGATGAAGATCTTATATCCGATCTTGTCAGCATTTGCTCTTACTTCTGCATGATCAGGAACATCACTCTTTGACTGAACAACGCCCTTGATACCTGTAAGGAGAGCCATCAGTACGATGCAAGCACCAGTGATCCACTTTGGCAGCCAGTATCCACAAATGAATGTGAATGCAAGTACGAACCAGAAAGCTGCTGTTGTGATCTTCTTCTGTGCGCCTTCATCTCTCAAAGCCTTGATACCAACGAGGGCGAATATTATACCTATAATTGCTGAAAATACTTCAGTTAAGATCTGAGCAAATGTCATTTGTTTTCACTCTCCTTTCCAGCAACCTTCGCGATCTGCTTATCAATCATGATAGTACGAACGAATCCGACTACGATAGAGATGATAGCGATCGGGATTGACCATAGAGCTATCTGAGCTGCTGTAACATCATATCCCTGTTCAACCAGTGTTGAAACGATAAGAAGTGTACCGGAAGCGCCCATGAAGCAGTTCTGAGCATAGAAGTTACCATAGTTCTCGCTTGCTGCAGCAGCACCACGGATAACGTCTGTTGTTTCTTCATTGAGCTCACCATACTTTGCAGCTGCGGCACCTTCACCCATAGGAACGATGATAGGACGTACAAACTGTGCGTGTCCACCAAGACGGAGTGAGAAAGCTGCAGAAGCAGTACGTATAGCCTGATAAATGAAGATTACACGTCCTGTTGTTGCATTCTTAATGCTACGTATGAAGTCGATAGCCTTTTCCTTGAGGCCATAACGTTCACAGATTCCGATACATGGCAGAGTCAGAACGAACAATGTTGCTGTTCTCTGTGATATAAAGGAAGTTCCAAGAGTGGTAAGGATCTCCATTGGAGTCATACCAGCTACAAGGCCTGTAGCAATTCCTGCAATAACTACTGTTGCGATTGTGTCAAATTTGATTGCAAAACCGATTATGACAACCACAACACCAATTAGTTTTAGGATTTCCATAATAAACTCCTCTAAATAATATATATTTGATAAATGCCATAAGGCATCGATCAACTATTTAGTTCATCCCAGTTCTTTATGCATTTCGGATCCACCGTGAATGCAACTTCGAGGACATGGGATATAGTGTTTCTTGTCTGTTCATCATTCTTTTTAGTAAGTGCCTTAAGCTCTTCAAATGTCCAGACCTTCTTTTTAGCCAGTTCCCTTGTGTATTTCTTGAGTTCTTTCAAAAGCTCAGCAAATATCATGAAAGGAAACGACAGTATAAATGCTATGAGCGTACGCCAGAAAGTAAACTCAAATTTGATCTTTCCGTCGTGCCAGAAAAGGAGGAAAAACATGATACCACCTATGACTGACAGCATAAAAGCATAAAATGCTATGTCAGTAGCACCACCCCTGTAACGGGTGATGATTATAGGTTCATCGAAATTATATATTGGCAGTTTGTTCTTTTTTCCCTCTGACATTACACATACCATCCATATATTTATTATTAATAATCTACCACTTTATATGTATAAATTCAACACTTTTATGAACAAAGTATGAATGAAACATACAATAGCATAAGTTAGCTATTGCTAATTTAACATTGAACTGAGTGCGAAATAAAGCTATAATCTTACTTGAATCATTACAATTTATTTTTGGAGGATATGATGTTACTGGATACAGGTGTATCTATTATCATGAACAGATGGCTGCAGGTCAGCCAGGAAGAACTGGTGTTATTCATCACTGATGAAAATCATTTAAGGGAAGCAGAGGCTGTTGACAAGTGGGCAAAGTCCACAGACAGTGTTGTGAGAGTCATAGTCCTTGACAGCAAGGAAGTACAGGAAGGAAAGGTCATAAGGGATATGGCAGATCTTCTTGCAAGTGCAAATGTCGTCATAGGAGCGACAGACTACTCTTTCATAACGACTCCTGAAGTGCAACAGGCTGCAGACAAGGGAGCAAGGTTCCTTTCCCTTCCCCTCTCATGCTCCGACGGGACTTCACTCCTTGAAAACGATTTTATTGCAATGGATACCAGATGGTCTCAGAGAGTTGGCACTCCCATGCAGAAGTTACTTAAGGATGCAAAGACCATACATGTAAAGACTGCCAAGGGTACAGATCTTTATTTCGACAAGACAGGCAGGAAATGTGGTCTCTATTACGGCATGGCTACCAGAAGAGGACAGATAGCCAGCACAAGCTTTGAGGCATATGTCCCAATCGTTGAAAACAAGACCGAAGGAAGACTTATACTTGATGCTTCTCTTGGCTACATCGGAACGCCAAAAGAAGATATAGAGATCGAATTCCACGAAGGCAGGCTCCATATCATAAGCACACACGATGATGCAAAGAG
>CACZNR010000143.1 GCA_902782475.1 uncultured Eubacteriales bacterium | reverse complement strand
TAACAAAACTGACCTCCTCTAGTTAGATTCTTGGTCTAACTTTTGGGGGTCAGTTCAATCAGGAGCCGGTATTTTTATTTACCTTATTCTGTTGTCAAATATGTCGAGGATCATTCATTCTCTGGTTCAAGAAGTCCAAGGTCCCCATCTCTTCTCTTGTAAAGGACACTGGTCTCTCCTGTTTCTTCGTTTACGAAAACAAAGAATGTGTGACCCAAAAGTTCCATCTGCATCTGGGCTTCCTCAATGCTCATAGGCTTTACAGGGAACCCTTTCCTCTTAACTAGTTTTGCTTCAGGCTCATCCATTAATGGCTCGTCTTCCTCAAAAACCGGTTCAGAATATGTATATGCTTTCTCGTGGAGATTCTTCTCAAGACGCGTCCTGTGTTTTCTGATCATCCTCTCAAGTTTCTTGAGCGATCCGTCTATGGAGCTGTACAGGTCTCCGCTTGAGACTTCAGTCCTAAGTATATTGCCCTTATAGAAAGGAACTGTAACTTCGCATATATGACGGCTCTTTTCTATAGACAGGACTACGAAGACTTCTGTATCATCTTTGAAGTATCTGTCAAGTTTCCGGGCCTTTTTTTCAACCAGATCCTGCATATAATCAGAAACGGTCATTCCTTTTCCATTAACAGTTAATAACATAGTTAAGTCCTCCTTATTGTTTAATGAAAACTTATATGTGAACCAATACTGGTGATCGATAATCCCTTCTGCCTATATTGTAACATGAAGTGTTATACAAAATATGTAAAATAATAAAAAAATCTTTTCAGCTGACCTGGTTTTTGCCCCCACACTCGCCGCCTGGAAGGTTCGCTCATAAGGCCCCTGCCTCCCCACTACTACTCCTCTCCCGGTGGACCGGGGACGGACTTACCTCTAAAACGCACCATGCTCATCAGGAATTTTCCCTGACTTAAGTGGATCGCTTTGCCTGCGTCTGGCATCGACTTTCAACCACAGACCTGAAAAGATCTTTAAACTTATTAGAATTCCGGATTCCCGAAGTCATCCAGATCATCGAATATATCTATTATATCATCCGAGAAGCCATCGAAATCAAATATGCTCTTTCCTTCGATGAGCCCGTTTGCATACTGAAATTCTTTTTCCAGCTGATACTTAAGTCCCGTGAACCTGTGGGCGATCCTGGAGTTCTGTATCATCTCTGTCACAGTGGACCTCCTGCCCAGAAGTATCAGTTTTGTTTTTGCCCTCGTTAGTGCTGTATAGAGCAGATTACGGGTAAGGAAATTGCTCCTTCCGTAGAACAGAGGCATTATGACTACATTATATTCACTGCCCTGGCTCTTGTGCACAGTTATGGCATATGAATGCTCGATCTGATTTAACTCTTCAGCCTCATATGTGGTGACCTTTTCACCTTCAAAGAGTATGGTAAGTGTCCTGTCCACCTCATCTATGGAGACTATCCTTCCCATGTCACCGTTATATATCCCTACCGATGAAGTGCTTATAACAGACTTTCCCTTGAGGTACCAGGTCTTGGAATAATTGTTCACCACCTGCATTATCTTATCGCCTTCCCTGAAGAGCGTCTCACCGTACTGTATCTCTTTTTTACCCACGAGTCTCGGATTGATCCTCTCACGGAGCTCCTGATTTATGTTCTGCACTCCTATATAGCCCTTCTTCACGGGGCATATTATCTGCAGCTCCTCCAGTTTTTCACCTTTTTTCTCGTACTCCTCATAGATCTTCAACGTCTCTTCCAGCGTCTCTTCCGGAGAACTCATTTCCCTGAAAACAAAATCCCCGGTATCAAAGTACTCGATATCCCTTCCTTCATTCACGTTATGGGCGTTGAGCACTATGTTCCCATCTGAACGGTACACCTTTGAAAGTCTAGTGACCGGGAATATACCTGAAGCGATGATATCCTTGAGTACATTTCCTGCTCCGACCGAAGGAAGCTGGTCCACGTCTCCTGTAAGTATTAGCCTGGTCCCAGGCTTAAGAGCTGCTATGAGGTATCTCATGAGGAATACATCCACCATGGATGTCTCATCCACTATGACTGCGTCCGCTTCTATTGGATTCCCCTCGTCCCTTGAAAAATACTGTGCCTTGAGCTCATCGTCTTCGAATCCAGCTCCATACTCCAGTAGCCTGTGTATGGTCTTTGCTTCCCTTCCTGTAGCAAGCTGCATCCTTTTGGCAGCTCTTCCTGTAGGAGCTGTGAGCACTGTTACTATGCCGCTCTTTTCGAATATCTTTATTATCTCATTCAGGATGGTTGTCTTTCCCGTTCCGGGCCCGCCTGTTATGACTGAGACCTGATTTGAGACTGCACTTCTTATGGCTTCTGTCTGCTCATCCGAAAGCATTGGATTATCTGCAAGGACCGTTTCCACTATGCTGTCATTTATCTTAAGCTGAGGGATGTCCTTCTGAAGATATACGAGCTTGTATGCAATAAGCCCCTCCGAAAGATAAAGTTTTGAAAGAGCAGTAGCCTGTGTACCGTTATATATGTTCTCTACCACGTACCCTAGCTTTATATCCTGTGAAAGGCCTTCCACCACTTCTTCCTCTTCACATCTCAGAAACTCGCAGGTCTCCTTTATGAGCATGTTTCTTGGAAGACAGGTATGACCATCAAGTAGAGCCGTCTCAAGCATGTGCTTTATGGCATTCTGTATCCGAAGTTCATGATAATTGTCGAGTCCCAGATTTTCGGCTATCCTGTCAGCCTTGATGAATCCTATCCCCTTTATGTCCATCATGAGACGGTAAGGATCCTTCTCTATTATAAATGGGGCACTGGCTCCATAGACTTCATAGCATGATATGGACTCCTTCATGGTAAGTCCCATCTTCTGAAGCTGCATGACTATGCCCCTTATGGTCTGAACATTGAGGAACTGTTCATGGATGCTGTCAGCCATCTTTCTGCTTATTCCCTTTATGACTGCGAGATCTTCATGACTGTTCTCAATTACGTTGAATGTATCTTCGTGAAAGTGTTCCACTATCCTTGTGGCAGTTGCTTCACCTATCCCCTTTATGAGTCCTCCAGAAAGGAACAGTATCATGGCTTCATCACTTTCAGGCATCTTTGATTCCATAGAGGAGACCTTGAACTGTTTCCCGTATACCTTATGGTTCGTATATCCGCCATAGAACCTTACATATTCACCGGGCTGCAGCAGCGGGATATTCCCCACACAAACAATAAGGTTACCCTCTGCTTCTATCTCAAGCACAGTGTAACCATTTTGTTCATTCCTGTATATGATTTCAGTTATAGTCCCCTCTATGTATGACAATTTACAGAGCTCCCTGTATCTTATCGATCATGTCGAGCCTTTCCCACGGAAGATCAAGATCATCCCTTCCGAAATGTCCGTATGAAGCCACCGGTTTGTATTTGATGTTCAGAAGGCCCAGCATGTCGATTATTGCTGCAGGTCTTAGGTCAAACACCTTCATGACTGCTTCTGCGATCTTCTGATCCGGTACCACACCTGTACCAAAGGTCTCAACGAATACACTGACAGGCTTTGCAACACCTATGGCATATGCAAGCTCAATCTCGCATCTTTCGGCAAGTCCTGCAGCAACTATGTTCTTTGCAACGTATCTTGCCATGTATGCAGCACTCCTGTCCACCTTTGTCGGATCCTTTCCTGAGAAAGCTCCGCCACCGTGTCTGCCGTATCCGCCATATGAGTCCACGATTATCTTTCTTCCCGTAAGGCCTGAGTCGCCCTTAGGTCCTCCTATTACGAATCTGCCTGTAGGGTTTACAAGTATCTTTGTATGATCATCCAGCATGCTGCTGTCTATGGTCTTTTTGATGACTTCTTCGATGACACCTTCCCTGATGGTTGGATATGATGCGCTTTCCTTGTGCTGTGTGGATACGACTATGGTCTCTATCCTCTTTGGTTTTCTGTCCTCACCATATTCAACTGTCACCTGTGCCTTGCCGTCAGGAAGCACGAAATCGAGTATTCCTTTTTTTCTGACTTCAGCAAGTCTTCTTGTAAGTGCATGAGCTGTCTGTATCGCATAAGGCATCAGGGACGGGGTCTCCTTGCAGGCATATCCGAACATCATTCCCTGATCGCCTGCTCCAATATCGAATACTCCTGTTCCTCTCTCTTCCAGAGCTTCGTTGACGCCCATTGCTATGTCGGTGGACTGTTCGTCTATGCATACCAGGACTCCGCAGTTGCTTCCGTCAAAGCCTGTGAAGCCACCGTTATATCCGATGTCCATTATGGTTTCTCTTGCGATCTTCTGCATGTCAACATATCCGGATGTGGTTATCTCGCCCATTACCAGAACTATACCTGTATTGACTGCAACATCGCAGGCCACTCTTGCATCCTTGTCCTGCTCAAGTATCGCGTCCAGAATACTGTCAGAGATCTGGTCGCAGATCTTATCAGGATGGCCTTCAGTTACTGATTCTGAAGTAAATAATCTTCTCATTATATTTATCTCCCAACTATTGTTTTCCGTTTTTATATCCTGAGGAGATTTATCCCTATGCTCTCCTCGCGGAACCTTTCAAGTTCCTCTTCCGTATCATGAATGAATATCTCTGCTGTGGCACTGATGCGGGCTTCATTCAGATGTCCACCGTGTACAGCTCCCGTATCATCAGCCATGTTGATATGGACATGTACATACTCCTCCCCGTTCATGGTGGATACATTTCCTATGAGGGATGTTATCTCCATCTCTCCACGGAACTCCTTCTCGTAATACCTCTTTTCAGCCACCTTGTAGACGCCTACCCGTGCATAGTCACAGGCACCGATGCCTGTCACATAACCTGATCTCACTCCGGTCTGTCTCAGGAAGCTTTTGAGACTTTCAACGATCTCTTCACCTATCTCCAGCCTCAGAACATAGGTATCTTTCATCTTTTTACAGAACATGTGTATCCTCCTGTGGGAAGTATCATATATTATATATCGCTTTTGCCAGAATAAAAAAGTCCTTTGGACTCAGATTCTCGGCCCTTTCGCTGCCATCTATGCCAGCCTCCTGAAAAATGGTCCTTGCCCTGTCTCCCTTTATGCCAAACGAAGCCTTAAGATTGTTCTGCAGGTTCTTTCGTCTCATGGAGAACATTCCTCTCACGGTCTTTGAGTACTGATCCCTGTCTATATCGAACATCTTCCTTGGAACATACCTTATGACAGTAGAGCTGACTTCAGGTTCAGGATAGAAGCACTTGTTTGAAACATCAAAGAGATGCTCCGGTCCGCCGTAATATGCAAGGGATGCGGTTATGGCACCGTAGTTCTCATCCCCGGGCTCTGCACAGAGCCTGTCCGCCACTTCGGACTGTATCATGGCTGTAAAGGATGTGATATGCTCAGAGTCCTCCAGTACCTTCAGAAGTATCTTGGAGGTTATGTAATATGGAAGGTTCCCCACTACGGCAAAATCCTCCCCTCCAAAGCAGCCATTCCTTATCTCATCAAGATCTGTCTTCAGGAAATCCTGATGGATGACGGTGACATTCTGATATCCTTCAAGGGTATGAGCAAGGGCTTCCACCATGCCTCTGTCTATCTCGACACAGACAACTTTCTCCGCTCTGTCAGCAAGTTTTCTTGTAAGTGCTCCAAGTCCCGGACCTATCTCCAGGACATTTTTTGTGCTGACGGCAGCCTCGGCTATGTTCTCCACTACGTTCTGATCCGTAAGGAAATTCTGCCCAAGGCTCTTCAGCGGAGCCAGGGAATTCTCTTCAAGTATCCTTCTTATCTCAGACTGTGAATATATATTATCCATAAGCATAAATAAAGCTCCTTATTTCAGGAGCTTTCAGACGATCAGTACTTGTCGTAGTAATTATCACCACGCCTGTAATCATAGTATACGGTAGTTCCGTATATGTCTATGTTATCCAGGGATTTTCCGGTACCTATGGCCACACACGAGATGGCATCATCTGCTATGTAGCAAGGTATCTTTGTCCTTTCTGAAAGGAGTCTGTCAAGACCATAGAGCAGAGCTCCGCCTCCTGTCATGCATATTCCGTTCTCGGCTATGTCTGCTGCAAGCTCCGGAGGTACCTTTTCAAGGACCTTGTGTACTTCTTCCATGATAAGGTTCAATGGTTCCTGGAATGCTTCGATGGTCTCATTGGAGCTGATGGTTATAGTCTTTGGAAGTCCTGATACAAGGTTTCTTCCTGTTATCTCCATGAAGGCCTCTTCTCTTCTCGGGAATGCAGAACCGATATTGACCTTTATGTCTTCTGCAGTCCTTTCACCGATTATCATGTTATATTTCTTTCTTATGTATGAGATCATGGCGTCATCAAACTTGTCACCGGCACATTTTATGGAACCGCTTATAACGGCACCACCAAGTGAGATGACAGCTATGTCAGTGGTACCTCCACCGATGTCGACTACCATCTGACCGATAGGCTTGCTGATATCGAGACCTGCTCCTATTGCAGCTGCGATAGGCTCCTCTATAAGATGAGTCTGCCTTGCTCCGGCATCCTCGCATGCCTCTATGAATGATCTCTTTTCAACTTCAGTTACTCCGCTTGGTACACACACCACTACCCTTGGCTTGAAGAAGAGCTTCTTGCCGATGACTTTTCTCAGGAAGAATCTCAGCATCCTTTCAGTGTCATGGAAATTTGAGATGACGCCTTCCCTCAGCGGTCTTACGGCAACGATATTTCCAGGTGTCCTTCCGAGCATGACCCTGGCCTCCTCACCGACTGCCACCATCTGACCTGAATTCCTGTCAATGGCAACAACGGACGGTTCTCTCAGGACTATCCCCTTCTCTTTTATGTATACAAGTACGTTGGCAGTTCCAAGGTCGATGCCAACATCGTTATAATCAAAAAAACCCATATAATCTCCTATATCTGCAATGAGTTACAATTTGTCATAAAAAACCATTTACAATAATATAATAAGAAGTTTCAATTTTCAAGGTGATTACCCGTTTCTGCCTTTTACAAAGGGATTTTTAACCGTTTGTTCATTTTTTGTGTTTCAGTGTTTTTCTGTTGTGGTTATACTTGAGAATGGATGCCGGAACAAAGGCGCCAGAAATGTTTTGGAGGTAAAATAATGGACAGGATAAAGGAAAGGATCAGGGTCGCAGAAGAAGACCTTGAAATGCTCAGGAATATTGATCAGGATGAATTGGATGCACTTACACAGGCCATCAATGACGCTAGAAGAGTTTACGTTGCAGGCTGGGGTCGTGCAGGAAACTGTGTAAAGATCCTCGCTATGGACTGCTCACAGATGGGCATGGAAGCTCATATCTGCGGAGACAACACTACTCCTTCCATCCATGAAGGTGACATACTTGTGATCGGTTCAGGTTCAGGAGAAACAAAGACCATGACGATACTTGCACAGCAGGCCAAGGAACATGGTGCAAAGCTCGGTCTCATCTCAGCAAACAGGAATTCCACCATCGGAAAGCTGGCTGACTACAATGTTCAGATAACAAGGCTCCCTGCAAAGGAAGGTGCCCCTGAGCTCTCAGGCGGATCATTCTATCACTGCATGGTCCAGACAGTGGATATCATCAGGATGTATATCTGTGAGATCAGAGGACTCACATTCAAAGACATCGCATATAACCACAACAATCTTGAATAATGATAGTGGCATCCGCATGGATGCCTTTTTTTTGCGAAAAAATAAGTTAAGCGTTTAACATTATGATATAATCATCTCATACAGATCATTAAGGAGGATCAAGATGGACAGAGTTAAATTAAGACAGAATGTTGCAAATGGTGATGCTGAGCTTCTTATGAAAGTATCCCAGCAGGAGCTTGACGATCTTACAGATGCCATCCTCGAGGCAAACAGGATCTTCGTTGCAGGATTTGGACGTGCAGGGAACAATGTAAAGATACTTTCCATGAACTGCTCCCAGGCCGGACTTGAGACATTCGTATGCGGAGACAATTCCACTCCAGCAATAAAACCGGGAGATCTGCTGGTGATAGGTTCAGGTTCAGGCACCACAAAGACCATGGTGATACTTGCTGAAAAGGCCAAAAAGTTCGGTGCAAAACTGGCACTCATCTCAGGAAATGCTTCATCCACTATCGGAGAGATGGCAGATGTGAATGTTGTCATCCCAAGAGAATTCAAGAGACCTGAAAAACCTGAAGACAGGGGCGGATCATTCTACCATGTCCTTGAGATGGTATGTGACTGTGTACAGGCCTACGTCCTTGAAGCAAAAGGACTTACCGGGAAAGACGTAAGATACAACCACAACAATCTTGAGTAAGGGAGGCAGCAGAAATGATCAACGGATTAGCTTTAAGACAGAAAGTTGCAAAAAATAACGAAGAGATACTTCTTGCGGTCAGGCAGGAAGAGATAGATACACTGGTGGATGCCCTCATAGCAGCAAAGCGGATATATGTCGCAGGCTGGGGTCGTGCAGGAAACTGCATAAGGCTGCTGTCCATGGATGCTTCACAGCTGGGGCTCAAGACCCACATAGTCGGAGACAATTCAACTCCTTCCATTCACGAAGGTGATATCCTGGTCATAGGAACGGGTTCAGGTGAAACAGACACCATGAAGATACTTGCAGACCAGGCAAAGGAGCACGGAGCAACACTTGCCACCATAACCCACGGGCCTGATTCATATATTGCCGGAAAGGCAGACATAGTGGTAAACATCCCTTCAGCTCACACCCGTGAACAGATGGAGACTCTTACACTTGCAGAGATCCTTTCCTTCTATCAGGTGGAGGTGGCACTCAATGATGTGATAATGTCACTTATGGCTGAAAAGCTGGGTGTCACCATACATGACGTGCTGGCAAACCACAATAATCTGGAATAAACCGGAAGACTATACGCAAAGGAGGAGAACATATTATGTTTTCCTCTTTTTTTATTGCATGAAAATGAGATAAAATTATAGTAACTAAAACTACGGAGATCTGATCATGAAAAAGATTATAGCTTACGGAACTCCTTTCATGGACTTCCTTGTCGGAGTAGACCACCTTCCTACAAAAAAGGATGAAGGTGCAATGATAATACAGACGAGCTGGCAGGGCGGAGGCAAGGTCTCCACGGCACTTGCTGCAGTGGGACAGCTGGGCGGCATCTCAGCCATGATGGGCACCATCGGTGCAGACACTTACGGTGACTTCCTGCTTGATGACTATCATTATTACAACATCGATACATCACACATGATCCAGGATGGAAAGAACGCCTTTTCAGTAGTTCTTTCAGACCCTGTGACAAAGGGCAGGAACATAATCGGCCGTTTCCCTACCTCAAGACCATACACCATCGACGATATCGACGAAGAATTCGTAAAGCAGTATGACATACTTCATCTTGAGAATGCCAACGAAGTCTCCCGTAGACTTGCAGACATAATGCATGAGAAGGGTGGCCTCGTTGCAGTGGACGCAGACTCATATTCTGACGAGATGCATGCCATGATAAACAAGTACGACATATTCATCGGTTCAGAGTTCTATTACAATTCCCTCTTTGGAGAGGATGCAAGCTCAGACCTTTCAAAGGCTGAAGAGAACATGAGGACTCTTCTTGAGCTTGGACCTCAGATAGTGGTATTCACATTCGGTGACAAGGGTTCGGCTGCAGTAACAAAGGATGGGTATTATTTTGCACATGGTTACAGCGTGGATGTAGTGGATACGGTAGGTGCCGGAGACACATACCATGGAGCGTATCTCTTTGCCATCGCAAAGGGCATGGATCCGTTTGAGTCAGCTCAGTTTGCAAATGCCGTTGCAGCAATAAAATGCACAGGCATAGGCGGAAGATCTGCACTCCCTACATATGACATGACCATTGAATTCATGAAGACAGGAAAGTGTGACCGTACACTCATCGAGGAAAAGACCAGAAGATACGAAAGCTTTGGAAAACAGTGACATGGATGATCTTAAGATAATAAGGGATCTGGCTCAGAAAGCCGGAGATATAATGCTTGAAGCTCACGAGATAGAGAGCGTACAGACAGAAAAGAGCGGTGATTATAATCTTGTCACCGCTTATGACGTAAAAGTACAGACATTTCTGTTCAAGGAACTTAAAAAGCTCTATCCTGATGCTAAATTCATAGGAGAGGAAGTCGGTACCGATTCCCCTTCGCCTCTTGAAAAGGGATACAGTTTCATCATAGACCCAATAGACGGGACTACGAATTTCATACATGGCTACGGTATATCTTCAGTCTCCATAGCCATGCTTAAGGATGCTGAGAACTACATAGGGGTTGTATATAATCCATATACAAAAGAGATGTTCTATGCAAAGAAAGGTGAAGGTGCCTTCCTTAACGGAAAGCCCGTATCAGTAAAGGATACCGGTCTTAATGAGAACCTTCTGGGATTTGGGACTTCACCGTATTACAGACATATACCGTATTACAACGACGGAACATTCGACATCCTTAAAGCACTCTATCCACACTGTCAGGATCTGCGTCGTGCAGGTTCAGCAGCTCTTGACATCTGCTATGTTGCTTCTGCAAGACAGGGACTCTTTTTCGAGCTGATACTCCAGCCCTACGATTATGCAGCTGCAGCCATCATACTTGAAGAAGCCGGTGGCATCATCACACAGATGGACGGGTCCCCTATCTCAGTGGAAAGACCTGTTTCAATACTTGCAGGAAACAGAAGATGCCATGAGGACTTTTTCAGATTCACAGAAAAGGAACAGACTGAGAGGTGATATTTATGGAATGGCTAGAAAACATCAATTCTTTTATCAACAATATCGTCTGGGGCTGGCCTACCATGATACTTCTGGTAGGTACAGGTATATACCTCACCATAAGGCTCAGGTTCCTCCAGTTCAGAAGACTCGGAAGATCTGTATCGGCTACTCTCGGAAGGAATAAATCCGACACCGGAAAAAACGAGATCTCTCCCTTTCAGGCCTTTGCCACTGCCCTTGCAGGTACAGTAGGAACGGGAAACATCGTTGGGTGTACAGGTGCCATCATAGCCGGTGGTCCCGGAGCAGTATTCTGGCTCTGGATATCAGGGCTTTTCGGAATGGCTACCAAGTACAGTGAAGTGTTCCTAGCCGTCAAATACAGAAGGAAGAATCACCTAGGTGAATATGTAGGCGGTCCTATGTACTACATACAGGATGGTCTCGGAAATAGATGGAAATGGCTATCCTACCTGTTCTCACTGTTCGGTGCCCTGGCTGCCTTCGGAATCGGATGTCTTTCACAGATAAGCTCCATGGTATCCGCACTTAAGATGAGCGTAGGTTCTTTTACAGAGATGAGTGAAAAGACCGAGAGCATGATGTCCCTTGGCACAGGCATAATCTTCGGAATAATACTTACACTTGTAATAATAGGCGGTCTCAAGAGGATAGGAGTATTTGCTGCAAGCGTTTCCCCTGTAATGAGCATCCTTTACATATTCTGTGCACTTGTAGTCATAATACTGAACATCGGAAAGCTATTCGACGTTCTGAAAGCGATCTTCGTAGGTGCTTTCAATCCTGCTGCCATAGTCGGAGCAGCCACAGGGATAACCATAAAGAATGCCATCAACAATGGTCTTGGAAGAGGTCTTTTCTCCAACGAGGCCGGTCAGGGTTCTGCTCCTATTGCCCATGCAGGCACAAAGGAGACCGTTCCGGCAAAGCAGGGCATGTCAGGCATATTTGAAGTATTCTTTGATACCATAGTCATATGCACAATAACATGTCTGGCTGTGCTTATGAGCGGAGCAGACATAGAATACATCACCGGTGACAAGAATGTCCTTCCGATACTGGCCTTCTCAAAGGTGTTCGGAGACGCATTTGGAAGCATCTCCGTTACCATCTCCCTGATACTGTTTGCCTTTACTACGATGGTATCCTGGTCACTCTATGGTGTAAGATGCTTTGAATATCTTGTAGGAACTGACAGATTCTCTATTCTTTACAAACTGCTCTTCGTAGCAGCAGTAGTCTATGGAGCAACGGTTCCTCTCGGTCTTGCATATAGGATCTCAGATACACTTAACGGACTCATGGCTATACCTAACATCATCGCTGTTCTTCTGCTGTCAGGAAAGATAGCAAAGGAAAGTAATGAGTTCTTCTTTGTTAAATGACATTTTGAACATACGAAAAAAAGGAGCATCTGATGCTCCTTTTTTTATTGTCTGATATCTCAGAAGAGTCCGCTTATGACACCGTTCTCATCTATGTCGATATTCTCTGCTGCCGGAACTTTCGGAAGTCCAGGCATGGTCATTATCTCTCCTGTAAGAGCTACTATGAATCTAGCTCCTGCAGATACCTTGATGTTCCTTACACTTACTGTGAAGCCCTCAGGAGCTCCCAGCAGCTTTGCATTGTCAGAGAAGCTGTACTGTGTCTTGGCCATGCATACAGGAAGCTTGTCGTATCCATATTTCTTGAGCATCCTTATCTGCTTCTTTGCTTCAGGTGCTATCTCCACTCCTGCTCCACCGTATATCTTGGTGACGATGTCCTTTATCTTCTTCTCGATGGTATCTTCTGTATTATAAGAGAATGTGAAATCGTTATCCTTTTCACAGAGCTCAACTACCTTCTCAGCCAGTTCTATGGCACCATTTCCACCGTCAGCCCATACTGTTGAGAGGACGATATTCATTCCATGCTTCTCTCCCTCTTCCTTAAGAGCCTTGATCTCAGCTTCTGTATCTGTTGGGAACTTGTTTATGGCAACTACACATGGAAGCTTGTAGACTTCAGTGATGTTCTTATAGTGTCTGATGAGGTTCGGCATTCCCTTTACGAGAGCATCCACATCCTCATGTCCAAGCTCGGTCTTTAAGAGTCCACCGTGCATCTTGAGTGCTCTTATGGTAGCAACAAGAACTACGGCTGATGGCTTGAGTCCTGCAACTCTACACTTTATATCCAAGAACTTCTCTGCTCCGAGGTCAGCACCGAATCCTGCTTCAGTAACTGTATAATCTCCAAGCTTGAGTGCCATCCTTGTTGCGATGACTGAGTTGCATCCATGGGCGATATTTGCAAATGGTCCTCCATGTACCAGAGCAGGATTGCCTTCAAGTGTCTGTACAAGGTTCGGCTTTATGGCATCCTTGAGAAGTGCTGCCATTGCACCCTGTGCATTGAGGCTTCCAGCCTTTACAGGCTCTCCGTCGTAATTGTATCCGATTATTATGTCTGCAAGTCTCTGCTTGAGGTCTACAAGATCTGATGCGAGGCAGAGGACTGCCATTATCTCTGAAGCAACTGTGATGTCATATCCGTCTTCCCTTGGAGTTCCGTTTGCCTTGCCGCCAAGTCCGTCAACAACGAATCTGAGCTGTCTGTCGTTCATGTCAACGCATCTTCTCCAGGTTATCCTTCTTGGGTCGATCCTCAGGGAATTTCCCTGATAGATGTGATTGTCTATCATTGCAGCAAGAAGGTTGTTAGCTGCTCCTATTGCGTGGAAGTCACCTGTAAAGTGAAGGTTGATGTCCTCCATAGGTACTACCTGAGCATATCCGCCGCCTGCTGCTCCTCCCTTTACTCCGAATACCGGTCCGAGAGAAGGCTCTCTCAATGCGACCATGGTGTTCTTTCCGATCTTGTTGAGTCCGTCAGCAAGTCCGATAGTAGTTGTTGTCTTTCCTTCACCTGCCGGAGTAGGTGTGATTGCTGTAACAAGGATAAGCTTACCGTCCTTCCTGTCTCTCTTGAGCACTGAAAGGTTGATCTTTGCCTTGTCGTTTCCATAATATTCCAGGTCCTGTTCGTCTATGCCTGCCTTTGCAGCTACGTCCCTGATATGAAGTTTCTGGGCCTTCTGAGCGATCTCGATGTCTGTCATTTTTTACTCCTCCTATTACATGCCTTTTGCACAGGTCTCAATGACCTCTCTCAAAAATTTATATACTCTCTCCACTGAAGAGATATTTACTCTTTCATCCGGGCTGTGTGCTCCTTCAGCATCAGGACCTATGGCTACGATATCGATGCCCGGTATCTTTGAAGAGAAGATACCTGTCTCAAGTCCTCCGTGCACTGCCCTTATCTTCATCTCACTGCCTGTCTGCTTTTTATATATGTCAAGCAGCATCTGTCTTAAAGGTGAATCCTTCATGAACTCCCAGCTTGGATAGTGTGAGCCTGATGTAAACTCAAAGCCCATCACTCTGCAGAGGGTCTCTATCCTCATTTCAGATTCATCATTGATACTGTCTATGGATGCTCTCGGTGAGAATGTTATCTTCACCACTTCGTCCGTTGTGGTTATCACTCCCATGTTGCTGGATGCTTCTACCAGTCCCGGTATGGAATGGCTCATCCAGAGCACTCCGTTGAATGCTATGCAGATAAAGTCTATGATCTTCTGGCTGTCATCAGGATCTGCCATGAGCACAGGATCCACTACATCTTCAGTTATTACCCTGAATCCCGAATCCGCTTCTCCAAGTTCCTTCCTGATGGTCTCCTCCATCTTTGCCACCACGGACTTTGCCTTCTCTGTGTCGCGAACCGAGCATATGGCTTCACATTCCCTCGGTATTGCATTGTCCTTGCTTCCGCCGTTTATGGAAACTATGCTGACGTCTCCGATGGCCTTGAGTATCCTTCCCATGATCTTGTTGGAATTGCCGAGATATTCATTTATCTTTCCGCCGCTGTGTCCGCCTGCAAGTCCTGTTACGAATATCCTGATGGCAGAACCTGTGAACGGGATCATGTCCATTTTCCTTACGGCATTGAGGATCATGCCTCCTGCAGAAGATGTGGTCACTGTTCCTTCCCCTCCGCAGTCCAGATTTATCATCCTTCTTGACTTCACCAGGGAACCGTCGAACGCCTTTGCTCCGTCAAGCCCAACCTCCTCATTCGTGGTAAAAAGGCATTCCAGTTCAGGATGTATCAGTTCGTCATCTTCAAGGCATGCCAGCATGTATGCAACAGCATTTCCGTTGTCAGCGCCAAGAGTCGTCCCGTCAGCTCTTACCCAGCCGTCTTCAACTATCAGTTTTATCGGATCTTTCAGGAAATCATGGTCAGAATCGGCATTCTTCTCGCAGACCATGTCAGTATGGCCCTGAAGAAGCAACGGCTCTGCACCCTCATATCCCTTTGAGGCTTCCTTTCTCATGAATACGTTATGGATACTGTCGGTATAAACATAAAGTCCGTGTTTTTCAGCGAATGCTACAAGATAATCAGCTATACCCTTCTCGTTTCCGGATCCTCTCGGTATCCTGCTTATCTCCTCAAAATAATGCCAGAACCTTTCAGGTTTCAATCCTTCAAGTACATAGTTCATATAATATGCTCCTGTTCGTTCAATACATTCACATTATAGAGTAAAAGTTCCCCATTTACTATATTTATGAAAGCATCTTCTGTGTTAATGTTCGGGTTTTTATGGATATGATCAGTTAACATGCCATTTATGGCATCTGCATTATTATTATATCTTACCAGTGCCGTTTTTTCCTATACCCCGGCGACATTTCATGGCCCTGTTCCCTTGAAAGAAACAGTGCAAAAACATATAATTCATATATATGGCAAACAGGAAAAACGAAGGTCAGGATACCTTCTTTACAACTGAACAGACACAGCCCCTCGCCTCCAGGCTCAGACCTCATAACCTCGACGAATTCGTAGGTCAGGAACATCTGGTAGGCGAAGGAAAGGTGTTAAGGAAGCTCATCGAATCCGACTCAATATCTTCCATGATATTCTGGGGACCTCCCGGTGTGGGCAAGACTACCCTTGCAAGGATAATAGCAAGCTCCACCAAAGCCAATTTCATCGATTTCTCTGCAGTCACAAGCGGTATAAAGGAGATAAAGCAGGTGATGCAGAAAGCAGAGGACGGAAGACGCTTCGGAGAGAAGACCATACTCTTCGTGGATGAGATCCACCGTTTCAACAAGGCACAGCAGGATGCCTTTCTTCCCTATGTGGAAAAAGGCTCCATAATACTCATCGGAGCCACAACTGAGAATCCTTCCTTTGAAGTGAACAACGCTCTTCTTTCCAGATGCAAGGTGTTCGTCCTGCAGCCCCTTACGACTGAAAATATAGTAAGCCTGCTGAAAAGAGCCATTGGAAGCAAGGACGGATTCGGTGACATGGATGTGCAGATATCCGATGATGATCTGTATGTCATAGCAAATTTTGCCAACGGAGATGCCAGGACCGCCCTCTCCACCCTGGAGATGGTGATACTTAACGGTGACCTCAAGGGCACCAGTGTGGTGGTCTCTAAGGATATCATAGAACAGTGCATCTCAAAGAAATCCCTCCTCTATGACAAGGACGGAGAAGAACACTATAACCTAATCTCGGCTCTTCACAAGTCCATGAGGAACTCTGATCCTGATGCTGCGGTCTACTGGCTTGCCAGGATGCTTGAAGCCGGGGAGGATCCTCTCTACGTTGCAAGAAGGGTAACACGGTTTGCAAGTGAAGACATAGGCCTTGCAGATCCACGTGCACTTGAGATCGCCATCGCAGCATACCAGGCATGTCATTACATCGGTATGCCGGAATGCAGCGTACATCTTACTGAAGCTGTGGTCTACATGTCACTGGCTCCAAAATCCAATGCACTCTACATGGCATATGAACATGCAAAGACCGATGCCATAAAGCAGCTGGCTGACCCTGTACCACTGGTGATAAGGAATGCCCCAACACGGCTCATGAAGGAGCTGGACTACGGAAAGGGATATCAATATGCTCATGACACTGAAGACAAGCTGACCACCATGCAGTGTCTGCCCGATTCACTTCTTGGAAGGGAATATTACAAGCCTACTGACCAGGGGCTGGAATCAAGATTCAAAGAACGGTTCCAGCAGATAAAGGAATGGAAAAAAGCCCACAGCAAAGATAAAAAGTGATCATCTTTCGATGGTCACTATTTTTGTCAGTTCCCTTAGCGAATATCTGCCGTCATGTGCAAGGCCATCCTCACCGCCCGATATGTGCTGTGCATCTGTTATCCTGCATGCTCCCACCCTTATGAAAGAATCGGTTATCCCGTCTTCTTCCTCTTTGCTGCAGTAAAGAGCAACAGATGAAAGGTATGACTTAAGTACCGACAGCGATCCTGCTATCCTCTCATGCTCCAACGGAATAACGAATATGCTCCTCGGCCCGAATATCCTTGGCATGCTGCCCTTCATAAGGATAACTGAGCAGTTCTCATCATTTATCAATTCTGTACCTGAAGGATCCTCCAGATGGTACGTGTACTGTGTCACTATGCCCCTTGCATACATGCTTCCAAGTCTGCCGGGCATACGTTTCGAGACTTCACTGAGGATCTTCTGGAATCTGTGTGCAAAGGCTCTTGTCTCTTCCATGTCAGAGGAATCGTAATATATGCCCTGTATCGATGTACACAGAAGGCCCTCCGTATCGCAGACATTAACGGCAATGTCCCTTAATGCTTCCTCAGTGACACACGAAGTCACATATGCAAAGCTCATCCTGTGTCCCCACTCTATGATCCTGGTATTTACAGGAGCCATGTTCCTTACAGCCTTTACTGCTTCATCTCCACCCCAGATAACCACTGCATCAGAGATGTCGGCCAGTGCCTTCAGTTTCTGTATGTCCAGTGAAGGAATGTCTGTTATGTACAGCATATCTGACAGACACGGATCTATCTCAAGAAGCATCTCAGTGAGCTTAAGGGTGAGCATATCTCCTCCCGGCAGTTTTATGATGTTTATGTTTCCTGTGATGAGACCCTCCATAAGGGAATAGAAAGGAAGTGCGTCCATGTTCCCTGCGCATATGTGAAACACAGTCCCAAGCGGACTTACTTTTTCAGTTATGCACCTTCCTTCCCTCACGGTGTCCGTATTGAAAGGTGCAAGTTCCTTCTCCAGTCTTCCACGTATGTAACTCTGAGAAAGCATGTGCTCAGCTTCCTTAAGTTCATATTCTGCCTTTTCCCGGCAGAGTCCAAGTTCCATGAGAAGCTTCCTGTGCTCATCACTCACTATCCTTTTTGAAAGCTCATCAAGATCCCTGACTATCCTGTCAGTATCTATCCTCTTCTTTCCTTCTGCGGAATCTTTTATCCTTTTCAGAAACACCGAAAACCTTTCGCTGTCCAGACCTGCATATTCAAGATAGTTATCCATTTTTAAGTTCATTCACCGCCTCATTTGAACAGGTCACGATGTCGCCGATATCAGCTCTACCCGAAAGAGTAAAGTACGGCGAAACGTTTCCGCAGTCACACTTGTTTCCGTAAAATACAGTTCCTATGTCATCCGTCAGCACACTGATAAGAGGCATGCTGTCCACCAGTGGTGTTATAAAGTTAAGTATGCCTTCTTCTCCGTCACCTAACGGCTCCAGCGTCCTCTTGTCCCTTGCTATCACCCTTGAGCACACCGGCATATGAAAGTGACCGCATCTGCATTTCACATAAGCCACAGGATGCTCCACTGCACTGAAGAATTCAACTATGCGGTCATCTTTGATCCCGAAACATCTGTACACCTTATTTGCCAGTTCCCCGCTGGATATCCTTGAGCCGGAAAGATCTTTCCAGCCTCCGCCAAGAAGGACCATGGACCTTTGATCAAATACATATGATCTGTTCCTTTTTATAAGCTCATCAGCAAGTTCGTTGAGAAATCCCGGAAATCCCACGAATCTTACAGGCCTTGATGAATGGGAATACTCATCAAGGGTCTTTATCAGTCCTTCTATGTTGTTTACAAAGCTTCCGTCCCTGGATCTAAGGAAATAATCTATCTTGCTGCGTCTTGTCATCCTGGTCGTATAGGCCGCAGTCTTCACTGCACCTCTTTTGTCAGTATCTGAAGGCTCGTATCCCAGAAGTATGTAATTCACTTTTCTTGGAGAAAGTATCCCGTGGTGTCTGAAAGTCTTCAGTGCCATCCTTATGCCGTAATATAAGGTCTTAAGATCAAAGCCTACGACGCTCCTGCTTCCTGTTGTCCCGGAAGACGTTGCCTTTATCTTCAGTTTCTTCTCATCCACTGAGAATATCTCATTCCTCTTGAAGAAAAGTGTAGGTATGGGAGGTATCCTTCCGATGTCATCAGTGGTCTTAAGATCCTCCGGAACAAAAGAAAGTGACATAAGTATGCCTCTATACCTGTCACTTCCTTCCATCTGTCTTTTGATATTCTTCTTTACTGCATCCAGGAACCTTTCCTGAGTCGTGGCGTGGTCGTAAAGACCTGCCTTCATGAGGAAATGTCTGTAATCACTCATCCTGTTCCTTCTCTTCTTCGAGCTTTGCCCTTTCAAGAGCTTCATCTTCCTTCTTGTTGAAATACCTCTTGAGAAGTATGTATGCTACAACCAGAAGTATGGCTCCGAAAAGCATTACCCATTTGAATTTGTCATAGTACTGGGCAACTATCTGCCAGTTGGATGACAGGAGGTATCCAAGTCCCACAAGTATGGCATTCCATATGCCTATGCCTGCTGCGGAAGCAGCGGTGAATACAAGTATGTTCTGTTCTGCCAGTCCTGCGACGAATGATATATATGTACGGCAGAGCGGTATCACTCTTCCGAATCCCACCGACAGCGTAGAATACTTCTCGAATTTTTCCTTTGCAAACTGAATGCCTGCATGGAATTTAGGGAATCTGTTCTCCAGCTTCTTAAGAAGCGGTACCCCACCGAATCTTCCTATGCAGTAGCATATGTATGAGCCTGCAAGACCTGCAAGTATGCTCAGCAGATAGACCGCAAGGAAGCTGAAGCTTCCCTGTGCTGCCACCGCTCCTGACAGTGGCAGGACGATCTCACTTGGTACCGGAAAACATGCATATTCCAGTGTGATCACAAGTGTTATCGCTATAAGTCCATAATTCTCAATTGCCTTTATTATATAATCGACCATTATCAAACATTCCTTATCCTTATTGTCTGAGTATTCTATCATACATGGAAAGTACAGACAAACTTACTTCTGCTGCTCCCCGTCAAAATCTCCGAAAAATCTTAGGAAATCCTTCCTTGTCCATCTGTAGTAATATGCCCATACAAGCTCATTGTTCTGATGGAACATTATCTCTTCCCTTTTGAATACCGGATCGAATCCGCACTTTTCAATGGCTCTTCTGGAATTCTTGTTGAATTCATAATGTCCGCACCATACTGCATCCAGTCCCAGTTCATAAAAGCTCAGCTTAAGAAGTGCATTTACAGCTTCAGGTACATATGCATTGCCCCAGTATTCGGGATTCAGCACGAAGCCGATCTCCCTTTCATCGCGTCTGAACAGGCTTCTCCTGGGAGTCCTGTTATGAAGCCCTATGCTTCCTATGGGTCTGTCTTCACCTTTAAGGGTAATGGCCCATGTATATGTGCTCCTGTCAGCTTTGAATTTCCTTATGGTCGTCATGGAATCATTTACACTCTGGTGGACTCTCCATCCTGCATATGGACCTACCCTTGGATCTTTTGCATATTCAAACATGGCCTCGGCATCTGATATCTCTTCCTGCCATGGTCTCAGCACAAGTCTTTTCGTGGTGATAACTCTGTGTTTCAGGTCAAGAGCCTGCTCTTTCTGTCTCATAGCACTATATCTGCTGATCCGGCTTCTGTAGCACGGATATAATCCTCCACTTTAAGTTCCATCTGCATGCCTATCTTTCCGGCACTGACAGCTATGGTATCAAGTCCCTTTGCCCTGTCACTCAGCGTGACCCTGTATTTCTTCTTCATGCCTATGGCAGTACATCCACCCCTTATATATCCGGTAAGAGGAAGGAGTTCCGAGACCTTTATCATCTCAACCGACTTTTCCTTTACTGCCAGGGCACATTTTTTGAGATCAAGTTCCTCATTCACTGCCACAACGAAGACATATATCTCCTTGCTGTGGCCACGAAGTACCAGTGTCTTGTACACCTGGGAAGGATCCTTCCCAATGAGGCCTGCAACTTCATCTCCCCTGACTGCCTCATCTCCATGAGGATATTCATATATCGCATATGGGATTTTCATGGTATCAAGGATCCTCATTGCGTTTGTTTTCTGCATCTTTTTTGCCATCTCAGTTCCAGCATCCTTTCATGAGGCTGACGATCTTATCTGCATCTGCAAGTTCCGTGACCTTTGTTCCGGTCCTGCTGCACAGGCTGTCCAGAAGTTCCGGACCAAACTCGTGTATCGCTATGGCCTGTATCATGTCCGTATAAAAAGCAGAGTCTCCCATAAGTTCCTTCATCATGGTACAGAGTTCTCTGTCGCACCCAAGTCCTTCAATGAACAAGGATGGCAGTTCATAGAACCATGGTCCGTAATGCACATCTCCAAGATCCAGGAGAGTGATCTCCTCCCCTCTGATCATTATATTCTCTCCTGTCAGATCCCCGTGTACAAAGCACGGGTCCTTCCAGCATACCTGTCCGCGTACCTCGGTCATCTCCCGTGAAAGGCTCTCCGGAAATAAAGCCCATTTGCTGCTGACGTGTGGCAGAACAGGAAGCTTTATTCCTTTCGGGACCCTTATGCCCCTTAAGAGCATCATATACCTGTACAGTGTCCTTACAAGTTTTCCTTTATCATTCGCATCCATGCAATTCCTGCAGTCACGGAGCATCTGCCCCTCCACAAATCCGGTTATGAGATAGGAAAAGGGATATCTGTCCAGGACCGTTCCCTGAGCAATTACAGGTGCCACGTTTATGCCTGACTTCTCTGCACTTCGAAGCATATATGTTTCAAGAGCACCGCCATCCGTTTCATGGTCACAGCACTCCTGCGGAACAAATATCTTTATGACATAGGCCCCTGAATGGAAAACTGCATTTGTCCCCGGCTCCAGTTCCTGAAGTCCGTTGAATGGAAGTCCCTCTCTGTCAAATATATATTCGCACAACTTAGTGAAGGCTCCTGCATCATGGAAAACCCTGCCCCAGTCATCAAAGGAGTTCAGTTCCTTTCTGAAAACAGGTCTATCTTTTTCCATACTTTCTCTCCAGTTTTTTTGATAGACCTGTATTTTTCCTGTTCTCAGTCTTTTTCCTTATCCTTTTTTCAGCAATGAATATGTAATATCCATCCCTTTGTCTCACCCTGACTCCGCCAAATACTGAAGTCAGCTTGTTTCGGTACCAGTCAAGTCTCTTTGTTACCATGTAGAGAGTCCCGCCAGTCACAAGATGCCTGTAGCTTCCTTCTATGAAGTTCTTTGCAACTGAAAAGTCTGTGTGATAAGGAGGATTTGAAAGTATGCAGTCAAACTTTGCCTTTTCAGGTATCTCCGAGAAGCCATCACTTTTCCTTACTTCACACCCTGTGATCCCGTTGAGTGCCAGATTATTTTCAGTTGCCATTACGGCCCTGCCGTCGACATCTGTAAACATTACATCTATCCCGGGATCTTTCAGTTTCAGATATATCCCCACGATACCGTATCCGCAGCCAAGATCAAGGACATTTCCCCTTATCTCACCGATCTCGGAAAGCATGGCAAGAGTACCCTCATCTGCATGATGGGGAGAGAACAGTCCTTCCTCGGTCTCCAGTTTAAGTTCGGTATCGTTTATCCTAATTTCCATTATCAGAACAGCTCATCCAGCAATGTAAAATATCTGTACTTTTCTTCATCCATGCTGATCCCGATGTTTTTGAGGAATATCTCCACAGCCTTATCTATCTCTTTTTCTTCATGTCTTCTGAAGTTGTATCTCATGGAGCGTACACAAAGGGAGATGTCCTGCCAGCGATCAGATATCCCTGCTCTTCCGAGATCCAGAAACCCCGTTACATGACGGTCCTTAATGAATATGTTCGGAAGACAGTAGTCCCCATGTGAGAATACCAGATCCTCAGTCTCCGGCTTTTTACCTATAAGTTCATGGTATATCTCCTCAGGTGAAGAGAATCTCCTGTTCTCATCATCAAGGTCATCCATGTCAACTTTTCCTTCAATAATGTGCATATGAGCTGCTTCAAGCTTCCTTTCGACTCTCTCATCAAAAGGACAGCCCGTTATATCTATGTCCCATAGCATGAGAAGCCCCTCTGCCAGGATCTCTGACACCATGGAGATATCCTCAAGATTATTCCTGCTGCAGGCCATTTCTCCATGAAGCTCACTCATAAGAAGATAGGAATATCCGTCCTTTTCGGAATATGCAAGGATCTCAGGTACAGGAAGCTTTCCTGAAAGAAATCTCAGGATATCCCGTTCCCTTATGCTCTCTGCCGATATCTTCTGGATCTTGAGAAAACAGCTGTCACTGTTTCCCGTGAATCTCAGTACAGAGGCGCTGCTCCGCCCGATATCATCCTTTACAGCTTCATATCCACAGAGACATTTTCTTATCTCATCCGGAAAAATGTCCGTTATTGTCATAGGCCGATCTCTTCGTGTATCTCCCTCATTCCAAGTATGGTGTTTCCTATCAGTTCATCAAGAGTTATACCAAGTTCCTCTGCTCCCCTTAAGATAATGCTCCTGTCTATCTTTGCAGCAAAGCTCTTGTCCTTGAATTTCTTCTTTACGGATTTGGTCTCAAGATCCATGACTGATCTGGAAGGACGCATTATGGCAGTGGCAGATATGAGGCCTGTAAGCTCATCCACAGCAAACAGTGTCCTCTCCATCTCATTTTCAGGAGCAACATCACTGCAGATGCCATAGCCATGGCTCTGTACAGCATGGATGATGTCTTCGTCTATGCCCTCGTTCTCAAGGATTTCCCTTGCCCTTATGCAATGTTCTTCCGGATAAAGATCATAGTCTATGTCATGAAGAAGACCACATACCTCCCACAGGTCCTGATCCTCTCCCTTTAATCCGGCAAAATATCTCATTGCACCTGCAACACTTTTTGCATGTGTGAGCTGACTTTCCGTAGTTACGTATTTCTTCAGTATGTTAAAAGCCTGTTCTCTGTCCGGTCTCATATCAGTCCTCTATCTTAAGTATCCCTTCCTCTTCCACTACACGTTTTGCAACATCAGGATAATTGGTTATAAGTCCATCTACACCCTTGTTCACAAGTACTCTCATCTCTTCCTCGTCATTTACGGTCCATGTGTTCACCATGAGCCTGTCCCTGTGGGCATAGTCAAGTATGTAAGGTTCATACAGGGAATTCTTCTCGGGATGGAGTGCCCAGCAGCCAAGAGGCTTTGCATACTGCCATGGTTCATACAGGCATGCCTCATAAAGTATGGCTATCTTTGCTGACGGATCCAGGAACCTCAGTCTTCTGAGTGAATAATGGTTGAAGGATGAATATACTATCTTGTCTTCCACCTTCATGTCCTTTACCATTGCCACTACCTTATCTTCCATTCCTTCATATGAGAACTTGGCATCACTTTTAAGCTCTATGTTCAGAATGACGTCGTTTGCCTTTACGAGCTCAAGGACTTCTTCAAGAAGAGGTATCCTGTAGAAACCTTCCCTTCCATTTGAGAAATTGAACCTTCTGAGCTCCTCATAGGTGAAATCCTTAAGGAATCCCTTGCCATCACTGGTCCTGTCTATCCTGTAGTCGTGGCATACCATTATCTTTCCGTCCTTGGAAAGCTGTATGTCCAGTTCCATTCCGTCTGCTCCCAACTCAACTGCCTTTTCAAAGCTCTCATTCGTATTTTCAGGCATGTATCCTGATGCTCCCCTGTGAGCGTATACCAGGGTATTGTACTTAGTCATCTCAAAAACTCCTTATCTTTGTTATTATATCTTCAGGAGACTCAGCTATATATTGTGCTCCTGCATCTTCCAGTTCATTTTCAGAAGCGTATCCATACCTTACTCCTATGGTATGTATGCCATTCTGTATCCCTCCTAGGATATCATGGTCCCTGTCTCCGACTATGACCGTCTCATCTTTCTCACAGTCAAAATTCTCAATAACATATCTCACTACTTCTGCCTTTGAGCCATGGGTTCCGTCCATGTCACTTCCGGAAACATAGGTAAAATACCTGTCAAGTCCGAAATGCTTCAGGATCTCATTGGTATAAAAAGTCGGTTTTGACGTCGTTATGAAGAGCCTGTATCCATGGTCCTTAAGTTCCCCGAGCATCTGCTCGACTCCTTCATATACTCTGTTCTCAAGATATCCGACGCTACCGAACCTTTCCTGATAGTACCGAAGTCCCCTGAAGGCATCCTCTTCACTTAAATGAAGCCTTTCCCGGAACGAGGTCCTTATGGGAGGCCCCATGACCCAGTACATCTCCTCAAAGGGTGGCACCGGAAGGCCCAGCTTTTCAAAAGCATACTGTGCACTCTTTATTATCCCTTCCTTTGAGTCCGTAAGAGTTCCGTCCAGGTCAAAAAAAACGTTTTTTATCATCAGTATATCTCGTAATGGACTTTTGCCGGATCGAACCTGTCCTTGGCTACATTCTCTTCATTGCTGTATCCGCAGACTATGATCCCAAGAGGTATGATGTGCTCAGGTATGGCGAATATCTCCCTTATGTCCTGGCATCTCTCTTCCTTTGGATATATGCCGCACCACGTTGCGCCAAGGCCTTCCTCCACTATCTGAAGGAGCATGTTCTCTATGCATGCTGAACAGTCCTGCACCCAAAATCCTGTCTCACTTCCCGGCTTGTAGCAGGTCAGATTTCCGCATACCACAAAAACCGCTCCGGCATCTTTTGCAAACTTTGTATATGGGCTTACTTCAGTGACCCTATCCATCTTCTCCCTGTCCTGTGTCACCACTATCTCCCACGGAAATACACCCATTGCTGAAGGTGCCAGCTGTCCTGCCCTTACGATCTCTTCGATCTTCTCTTTTTCGATCTGTTTGTCAATAAATGTCCTTACTGACCTTCTTTTGAATATCAATCCTCTCATTTTCTTTCCTTTCTCATTATGAGACTGTCATGAAGACAGCCACCAAACATTTCTCTTCTGCTTATAACGCAGATCCTTTCAAATCCTGCCCCAGAATATGTCCTTATACCTCTCTCATTTTCTGTCCTGGGGTCCACATACACGGCCGAAGCACCCATCGTCTTAAAAAGATAGTCACACGCAAGAGTTACGGTCCTCCTTCCGATGCCCTTGCCAAGAAGATCCTTCTCCCCTATGAAAAGATCAATGGCATATGCATCATCTTCTATCTTAAGAGTCCCCTGTGTCTCGTATGAATCGTCATCTATCTCATAGAACTGAAGATATCCGACATCCTTTCCCTTATACACTATGAAGGCAGGAACGACATGCTCCGTCCCGTTCACCCTTTTTCTGTATTTTTCCTCTATTTCCAAAAGAGACCATTCTCTTCCGGAATAGGTCTCCATTATATGTTTCTGATTGCTCCAATAATGAAGCTTTCTGTAGTCATCCTCCCTGTCCTCCATGAGTCGGATGCCGATGTCACCTTCCGATACAAGCATCAGTCAAAACCTCTGAAGCCCTTGCCGATGATCTCACTGGTTGTCGTGATGGTTATGAAGCACTTGGGCTCCACCTTCTTGATATAGTTACGAAGATCGATGGCCTGGCTGCGTTTGGTAACTGTGAGTATAACTGTCTTTCTGTCGCCGGAATATGCTCCTTCGGCATTATAAACAGTTGCACTCCTGTTAAGGTCATTCTTTATATAGTCAAGTATCGGTTCCGGATCATCACAGATGATAGTGAAATACTTGGACCTGTTTATGTTCTCTATGACAAGGTCAATGACAAGTGACTTTGCTATGAGTCCTATCACTGAATACAACCCTGTCTCTATGCCGTATACGAAGAATGTGGATACGACTATGACTGAATCTGCCAGGAACAGTGCGGTCCCAAGTTCTGTCTTGTAATACTTTTTTACAATAAGAGCAATGATGTCAGTTCCTCCGCTTGACGCATTGAGATTAAAGAGTATAGCAGAACCGAATGCCGGTACCAGTATAGCAAAGAACAGTTCAAGCACAGGTTCGTTCGTAAGCGGTTTTTCCATTGGGCAGATGATGTCGCATGCAGATATTCCAAATGAGAAGAGCAAGCTTGCATAGACTGACTTCACACCGAAATCCTTGCCAAGAGTAAAAAAGCTCACTACAAGCAGTGCTATGTTAAGAATAAGGTTCACAGTACTGGTGCTCCATCCGGTGATACCGTTAAGGAGCGTTGCTATACCTGATACTCCGCCGAATGTAAAGTGATTAGGGAACTTGAATATATAGTTTCCTGCAATAAGAAGCAAAGTGCCGAATGTGATCAGCAGATATTCGATCACTGTTTTCCTGATCTTAGAATTTCTAGTTTCTTCCATGATAAAGCTCCGAATATATGTCTTGCTAAAATTATATCATTATAGTCCCTTCTGTGGGTTCAGCATTTTGCTGCAACGATGCCTTTATACAAAAAAAGAGCATCTTTCCGATGCTCCTTAAACCATCCTTATCAAAGCAGATGTGCTATGCAGTCTTCTCTGTCCCTGTTTATAAGAAGAACAGGTGGAATATCGAATACTGTCTTGCATCCGTATTCTCCCTTTTCATTGAGTCTTGCCACAGCTCTTGCAAAAGCTACTATGACAGATGAGGTGAACTCAGGATTCGAATCCAGTTTAAGTGTATATTCAATGGCTTCCATGTTCATTCCGTCCTTTCCGGTAGTACCTGTTCTGAAAACGAAGCCTCCGTGATTGAGCCTTGAGTGATCCCTCTTCATCTCTTCTTCGGTGATGAACGTTACAGTGGTATCATAATCAGCAAAGTAGTTAGGCATCTCCTTGATCTCCTTTTCTATCCTTGCCTTGTCTGC
>CACZNR010000142.1 GCA_902782475.1 uncultured Eubacteriales bacterium | reverse complement strand
TGCAGCACCAAGCATGGTGCCGTCACCTCCGAGGACTATGACACAGTCAATATTCCCGTCAATATATTTTTCTTCGGAAAGGCCTTTTCTCACTGCCAGATCCCTGTCCAGGAACCAGGGTACACCATGCTTCTCAAGTAGCCCTATGACCCTGTCAGTGAGCTTCAGATCCTTATCCTTTTCAAGATTCGTATATATACCGAAATTCATCATAAAACATACCTGGCGGTACTGCTGTGAGCCTCTTCCACAGTCTCCCTGATCTTTTCCTCAATGACCCTCTGCCTTTCACCGTCCAGCACGAAATGTCCGAGGAACTCTATGTTTCCATCCTGTCCCTTGATGGGAGAATATGTTATATCTGTTACGGAATAGCCTGCCTCCAGCATCTCCTCCTGAACATTGCGGATGACCTTCATGTGCACATCCCTGTCCCTGATGATGCCTTTCTTGCCGACCTCTTCCCTTCCCGCCTCGAACTGTGGCTTTATGAGAGCTGCTATCTCCCTTATCCCGCAGCCTGCAAGTGCAGGAACTATGAGCTTCAGTGATATGAAGGAAACGTCTATGGACGCAAAGGAAGGTGCTTCCTCAAAGTCCTCCGGTGTAAGATATCTTGCATTGACCCTTTCCATGACTGTCACGCGCTCATCGCTTCTGAGCTTACATGCCAGCTGGCCGTATCCCACGTCAACGGCAAAGACCCTTTTTGCACCATTCTGCAGCATGCAGTCAGTAAAGCCTCCTGTGGAGGAGCCTATGTCTGCACACACCCTTCCTTCCAGCTCTATGGAAAAAGCTTCCATGGCCTTTTCAAGCTTGTATCCGCCACGGGATACATACTTCTGTCCTTCACCATGGAACTCTATCATGTCCTCATCCAGGAAAGTCATGGAAGGCTTGGTGACCTTCTGCCCGTTTACAAAGACTTTTCCCATGAGTATGGAGATCTTGGCCTTTTCCCTTGAGGATGAAAGGCCTTTCTCCACCATCAGACTGTCCAGTCTTTTCCTTGCCATATCACTCTGAAATGTCTTCTTCGCTGCCCTCTGATTCACCGATAGTGAACTCATCGGTGTCTGAAGAATAAATCTGTTCTGTTATCTCTTCCAGGAGATCAGGGTTCTCTTCAAGATACTTCTTTACATTGTCCCTGCCCTGACCGATCTTCTCGCCCTTGTATGCGAACCATGAGCCGCTCTTTTCGATGATGCCCATCTCAGCTGCAACATTTACTATGCTGGAGCTCTTTGAGATGCCCTGGCCGAAGTACATGTCTGCTTCCGCTACCTTGAAAGGAGGAGCAACCTTGTTCTTTACGACCTTTATCTTCATCTTGTTACCCACAAGTTCCTTGCCTTCCTTGATAGGTTCTCCCCTTCTTATCTCAAGTCTTACTGAAGAATAGAACTTAAGGGCACGTCCGCCAGGAGTTACCTCCGGGTTTCCGAACATGATGCCTATCTTTTCTCTAAGCTGGTTTATGAAGATGGCTACGGTATTTGATTTTGAGATGGCTGAAGTGAGCTTTCTCAGTGCCTGGCTCATGAGCCTTGCCTGTGCAGCCATGTGGGATTCACCCATGTTTCCGTCTATCTCGCTCTGTGGGACCAGTGCGGCTACGGAGTCAAGGACAACTATGTCAATGGCTCCGCTCCTTATGAGGGTCTCCATTATCTCAAGTGCCTGTTCTCCTGCATCAGGCTGAGCCACATAAAGATTGTCTATGTCTACTCCGATCTTTTTTGCATATACAGGATCCAGTGCATGTTCAACGTCTATGAATGCTGCTGCGCCACCAAGTCTCTGTGCTTCCGCCACTGCATGAAGAGCCAGAGTGGTCTTTCCTGATGATTCAGGACCGTACATCTCGATGATCCTGCCTCTTGGAAGTCCTTTTACTCCAAGGGCCAGGTCAAGCTCCAGGCATCCCGAAGGAATGACGCTTACTTCCATGTTTGCATCCTTGTCACCAAGACGCATGATAGCGCCTTTACCGTATGTCTTCTCTATCTGGCTAAGGGCATTCTCAAGTGCTTCTTCCCTGCCGACATTTGCTTTATCCTTAACAGTCTTAGCTTTTGCCATATCAACCTCTCAGTAATTCTTTGTTCTTGTATATGTATTCAAAACATGACCAGATGGACAGAAGTGTGGAGATATATACTAATATCTGTCCAAGGGGTATGTTGAACCTGCTTGCTATAGGATTTCCAAGGAATATAAGGCTCGTTCCCACCAGCTG
>CACZNR010000141.1 GCA_902782475.1 uncultured Eubacteriales bacterium | reverse complement strand
TGCACGGCATGATCGTATTTTCGATATGAAAGCCGCCTTTCATCCCACCACTAAAGTAGTGGGCTTTCCCGGCGCGTAATACTGTAATGCCATTTACAAATGACTGTTCAAGGCAGATGAAGGGATAAAATAAAAAAAGGACCACTGGAGGTCCTTTATCGTGTCATAACTGAGGATAGATCTCATCGATCACCGTCTTCAGAAGAAGGTCTGAGTTCCTTGATTCTGAGACCAGTGTCACCACAGCGTCCTTATCCCGGAATATGATGGAGAACTGTCCGTATTTTCCGTCTGCTCTGAAAGTTCCCTTGTCACCGCCCCAGAACAGATATCCATATCCAAATCCGTCCCTGTCGTTCTCCACCTGTTTAGAGGTGGATTCCATTACCCATCCTTCAGGTATGATCTGTCTTCCCGCAACACGTCCCATATCAAGATACAGCTTTCCGAACTTATGCAGTTCATCCAGTGTAAGGAAAAGTCCTCCGGCACCGAATGTGTTTCCGTAAGGATCGGTTTCCCACGTGGGAAGCTGTATGCCCAGAGGCTTGAACATCCTTGGATAGAGATAGTGGACAAGATCCGTCCCTGAACGTCTCTGTACAAGGATACCTGCAAGATATGGTCCTACATTGTTGTATACGAACTTGGTTCCCGGTTCATAGATGAAAGGCTGTTCAAGAGCCAGTCTGACCCAGTTTTCATCTGTATAATAGGGACGGTCCTCACCCATGAGGAAGCCCTTTCCCTGACCGAGACACATGGTAAGAAGATCCCGTACTGTTGCCTTTCCAAGGTTATCGGATACAGTCTGCGGAAGGTCATCTGCAAAGGCATCTGTTATTTTTTCGTTCAGATCCAAGAGCCCTTCCTTTATGGCGATCCCTACAGCAGCAGATGTGAAGCTCTTGCTGGCTGAATAGATATTCCTTCTGCAAGCACCTTCAGTAAGTTCACGGCCGATCTCTTTTCCGTTCTGAGTCACCATTATCCCCAGCATGCGCAGAGGCACGGCGGCCTTCATAAGATTATCAAGTTTCATTCCTCTTCCCCCTGACATAAACAAGCATATACTGTTTTCCTAATTGTAACACAGGGGACCACCTGAAATGTTGTATAATTAAGAAAAGGAACTGTTGTGAGGTCTTTATGCAGAAAATAGGATTTATCGGATGCGGAAACATGGGATCCGCCATACTTGAAGGGATGCTTGAAAAGCATATATGTGACAGGGAAGACCTGCTGATCCATGACATATCGGATGCAGTAAGGGACAGATATGCGCAGAAAGGCATATGTGTAGCTGACAGCATCGAAGCGCTTGCCAACGGATCCGACATCATCTTTCTTGCAGTAAAGCCACAGTATTTTTCTGATGTTGCAGGAGAGCTCAGGCAGTATCTCGACTATCATCTGCTCATTTCCATAATGGCAGGAATAACCATAGAAAGGATCAGGGAAGCCCTGGGCGAGAAGTGCAGGATCATAAGGGTCATGCCGAACACTCCTCTCATGGTGGGGGAAGGAATGAGTGCCATGTGTCCTGATGGACATGTACGTCAGGAAGATAAGGCATTTGCAGATAAGGTATTCTCCTCGCTCGGGACAGTTCAGTGGGTAAATGAAAAGGCAATAGACGGAGTATGCGGACTGTCAGGCAGTGGGCCTGCATTCGTTGCAATGATGATAGAGGCCATGGCCGATGGCGCTGTTTATGAAGGGATGGCAAGAAAGGATGCCCTGCGGTCTGCTGCACAGACTGTACTTGGTACAGCAAAGCTGGTCCTCGAAAAGGATATACATCCGGCACTGCTGAAGGACATGGTATCCTCTCCTGCTGGTACCACCATCGAAGGTGTCAGGGAACTGGAGGAAAACGGATTCAGGGCAGCAGTGATGAGTGCTGTCATAAAGGCCACCGAGAAATCAAAAAAGATGTAAGGGGGAGGAACCATGCTGGTAAAAAAGTACAGAGACATGCTGAGCAGAAAATCAGCCATAAGAGAGCTTTTTGACTATGGAAGACAAAGAGCAGGTGTCATAGGATATGAGAACGTATTCGATTACAGTATAGGCAATCCTTCTGTTCCTGTGCCTGAAAGATTCAACAGGATACTTGCTGACCTTGCACTGTCAGGTGAAGATCTCAGGGTCCACGGATACAGCCCGACTCTGGGAATAGATATCGTACGTGAAAGGATCGCAGCAGATCTGCAGAGAAGATTTGGGATCCCCTATACGAAGGATCATATATTCATGACTACCGGAGCGGCAGGAGCCATAGCACATGCCCTGCGGGCTGTGTGCGACGAGGGGAGCGAAGTTGTGATCTTTGCACCATTCTTTCCTGAATATATCCCGTATATCGAAGGGGCAGGCTGCCGGGTAAAGAAAGTCAGGGCAAGGACACAGGATTTCCAGATAGATTTTGAACATTTCTATGAGGTACTGACTCCGGAAGTCTCTGCAGTGCTCATAAATTCACCAAACAACCCATCAGGTACGGTATATTCGGAAGAGACACTTAAGAAGCTGGCAGGGATACTTACTGAGAAACAGAAGGAATTTGGCCATGAGATATATCTTATATCTGATGAGCCATACCGTGAGATAATGTTCCGGGAGAAGAAGTGTCCGTATACGGCACTTTACTATGACAATACCATTACATGCTATTCCTTTTCCAAGTCCCTTTCCCTTCCGGGCGAGAGGATAGGATATGTGGCAGTGAACCCTGCATGTGAGGGATCTAAGCTCATAGTTCCCATGTGCGGTCAGATATCAAGGTTTACAGGTCATAACTGTCCGCCTTCAATAATACAGCTGGCAGTTTCGGAATGTCTGGATCTTACTTCTGACATGTCAGTATATGAAAAGAATGCCGACATACTTTATGAAGAGCTTACATCCATGGGATTTGAATGTGTGAGACCTGACGGGACATTCTATATCTTTCCAAAGGTGCCTTACGGCAATGCAGATGAGTTCAGCAGGGCAGCCAGGGAATTTGACATACTTCTTGTTTCAGGGGCGACCTTTGATGCTCCCGAGCATATCAGGCTGTCATACTGCATAGATACTGAAAAGGTCGAGAGATCCATTCCGAGCTTCCGCAGGCTCATGGATTCATATATGAAAGGAAAAAGATGAATATGTATATAGACGAACTTAAGATACAGGATCTGCTGTACCCGAACGAATTCAAGTGCGTGTGCGGAAAGACTCACCGTTCCACCCTCAGGTTCTGCGACATCGGCAGCGGGACCATAGGAAAGCTTCCTGA
>CACZNR010000140.1 GCA_902782475.1 uncultured Eubacteriales bacterium | reverse complement strand
CCATCATGGACGATGCATCAGGAGTGTCAGTTCTCGTTGAAAGGACAAGGGATAATGCAGTCTTAAGTGCAGTGCCCGGTACCGATGACACACTGGAACTTCTGTATCTGCGCAATGATGCTGACATAGTGCCTGGGGACAAGATAATAACATCAGGCCTTGGTGGAGTGTTCCCGAAGGGCATAGAGATAGGGACTGTAACGGAAGTCTCCAACAACACAGGCGGTGTCAAGAGAGCTTATATAAAGAGCTCTGTGGACTTCAATCATATTGAGGAAGTCACCATAGTGCTCAAGGTATATGAAGAGGTCGACGAATGAGATATCTGTTCCTTTCATTAAGTGCACTTATCTCGCTGATACTCAACTGTACCCTGTCTCCGAACATACCTGTGTTTGGAGTTCAGATGGATTTCGTACTGCTGGGACTTACGGGAGTGGTATTCTTTGAGGATTCACTTTCATCCATATGGTATTCCATGATCGGAGTGGTAGTCATGGATGTATTCTTTGCAAGGACATACGGCTTTTATGCTCTGCAGTACCTTGTGGCTGTGATGGTATTTTATATCATTACAAAAAGGAAAAAGAAAAAGATAGAGCTCTATGAGGCAGGTCTTCTTGCTTCATATCTCGTAAGGGAGATAACAGGAGTGCTGGTCTGCTTCCTGTCCGACAATCCCGTGAACCTGTGGGAAAGGATGCTTCACGTAACCCTTAAAGGCATCGTGATACATGCCATCCTTGGGTTCCTGACATACTATTTATATAGGAAGGCATACGAACAGAGGCTCATAAGGCCGACGAATCTGGATATAGATTAAGGATGTTTGAAAAGCTCAAGAAAAGATATATCACCTGTTTCGTGGTGATCATAATTATAGCTGTTGTAATGTCCATCTCACTTTATACCCTGGTGGCAAAAGGTGAGCAGTTTTCAGGTTCAAAAAATACTGCTACCGTGACTGTGGCAGGAAGACGCGGCTCCATCTATGATAAGAACGGGATCCTTCTCGCATATGACAAGGACAGCTACAATGTTACTTTCTATAAAGACCCAAAGGACAATGCCTCATCAGACAGGGCACATTACACGGCGATACTCAGAAAGACCATAGAGATAATCGAATCCAACGGTGATACGATCATAGACACCTTCCTCATAAAGAAGGATGAGAACGGTGAATTTGCATATTCACTTTCTTCAGAACTGACAGAAGAACAGAGACAGGCCAGGATAGACAGATGGTGCTCAAACATGCAGATATCTGATGCCACAATGGAGCCTGAAGACATATATTTTGACCTCAGGAGCAGATTCAGGATACCGGAGAGCTGTGACTACGAAGAGGCCGTGAAGCTTCTTTCAATATGGCAGGAAGTTCAGAATTATACCTACCAGTCATACAGGAGCGTCATAATAGCAAAGGACGTAAACATAGAGACGGTCCATGAACTGGAAAACAAGGCAAGTGAACTTAAAGGAATATCCATTTCTGAAGGCTATGTAAGGAAATATCCCAAGAATGACATGGCTGCACATATCATAGGACATCTCGGAAGGATAAACAGCGACGAGGTGCTCAAAGAGATGCAGGCCAAGGGATATAATGCAGAAGACCTCATAGGAGAAGAGGGAATAGAGAACACCATGGAATCATATCTTTCCGGCTGTACAACAGAAAAGCAGGGAAGGATAACATATCTGCTGGACAGGTACGGAAGTGTCATAGGCATTGACAGTACTGTGCCTGCAAAGGAAGGCAACAGTGTCGTGCTTACAATAGACATAGGTCTTCAGGAAGTGGCAGAAGAAGCTCTTGCGGAAAACGTAAAGAAGATAAGAAGAGAGCAGGAGAGGAACTATGCGAACAACAGCAGGAAGTATGACAGGCTCCTGAGTCAGAGAGGCGTAAAGGAACTTGCCATGGCTGAAGCTGGAGCTGCCATAGTCATAGAAGTCAAGACAGGAAATGTCCTTGCACTGGTAAGCTATCCTAGCTATGATCTCAATCTGTTTACCGGAGGCATCTCTGAAGAAAAATACAAGGAACTCATGGAACAGGGTCCTACATTCTTTAACAACGCCATAGCCTCAACTTCGACACCTGGCTCCATATTCAAGATGGCTACTGCAGTGGCAGGGCTCATGGAAGGTGAGATAGGTGTAAATACAGTCATAACAGACAAGGGACCATATGACAAATATGTTACAGAAGGTGCCACAGCACCTGCCTGCTGGGCTAAACCTTACTATCATGGCAGTCAGACAGTGGTATCTGCTCTCAAAAACAGCTGCAACTACTTCTTCTTTGATGTTGCGGACAGGCTCGGCATAGAAAGACTTACTGAATGGGTGGGACATCTTGGCCTGACAAAACCGACAGGGATCCAGCTTCCTGGAGAAAAGGTAGGATTTATAGGTGGACCTAAGATAAAGTATGATCCTGACCTTCCGCTCAATGAACAGAAGACCAGCATACCTCTTCTTGTATATTCAAAGATCAAGGAACAGCTTAAGGGATATGGAAAGGTAAGAGGCGTTGAGTACAGCGAGGCACAGATAGAAGAAGCCACTATGGCACTCATCGATCTTGCAAGGCTCCAGAGCCTTTCCATAGGACCGGAGATAAGACAGGTGCTGAGTGAAAAACTTGACATACCGTCCAATGTGACTCTGCAGAGAGGATGGACCAGCGATCTCATGTCAACGCTCATTGAGCTCATATGGACACCTACTGATACCGTAACACAGGGAATCGGTGCAACACCGACACAGGTAACACCTATAGCGGTGGCAAGGTATCTCTGTGCAATAAGTAATGGTGGAAAAGTGCTGGAAGCAAATATAATAGACAAGGTCATAGACGAGAACGGAAATGTCGTATATGAACATGAACCTGTTGTGGTGGAAGACCTGCAGCTTCCTGAAGAATATTCAAAGGCCATCATGCAGGGAATGGAAGAGGTCGTTTCATGGGAGAACAGAGGTACTGCAGGTTCGGCATTCAAGGGATTCAAGTATCAGAAGATACTTGCAGGAAAGACCGGAACGGCACCTATCTCCAACATAGACATGGAAGACAACGTATGGTTCGTACTGGTAGCTCCCAAGGACGATCCCGAGATCGCAGTGGTGCTTTTTGTACCTAACGGATTAAGTGATTCAAAGGTCTATGACACCGCTAAGGCAATAATAACCTACTATTTTGACAACAAGGAACTGGAAGGCTGAACATGGAAGTTTCAAGACAGAAATACATCAGAAGGATAGACTGGTTCACTGTCATACTTACACTTGGTATGGCAGTATTCGGTGTTATATGCATTGCCAGTGCCACTTCAGCCGGATATGAAGAGGGACAGCCTGTAATGGCATACATCGGTTCCCTTATAACGGGAAACGTCCTTAAGCAGATCATATTCATAGTTCTGGCTCTTTCTGTTTCCATAGCACTCATGTTCCTTAATTACTCCAATATCAAAGGCTTCATCAACATTATTTTTTTCGTGATGGTCGGCATTCTTGCCGTGGTACTTGTATTCGGATCAAAACAGAGAGGCATGAGGGGCTGGTTCTATTTCAGGGCCATAGGCGTTGGCATACAGCCTGCTGAAGTATGCAAGCTCCTTGCCATACTTGTGTTTGCAAGAGAGTTTTCAAGGATAACTGAAGGAAAAGACATCGGCGTGACCAGGTTCAGGGAACTGTGGAGCGGTGTCTGGAGGCTCTTCATACTTGTGATACTCATTGTCGCCCAGCCTGACTTTGGAACAGCCGTAGTATATGCAGGCATCTACCTTGCACTTCTTTTCATGTCAAAGGCGAGCCTCAAGATAATACTCAGCATTGCCGGTGCTGGTATACT
>CACZNR010000139.1 GCA_902782475.1 uncultured Eubacteriales bacterium | reverse complement strand
GTTTGTTTATGATCCTTATCAGGAAAAGAGTTCGATGAATAAAAAGTCTTTACCAATAATTCCTGTAGCTTTTATCACGGCCGCATTACTTGCTGCCGTGATATTTGTTGTTTCGGGGATTTATCCCGGAAGTGAGAGAACTCTTTTGATATTTGATATGCAGGAGCAATTTGTTTCTTTCTATGCGTATCTTGGAAGTGTACTGCATGGCGGTTCATTAACTTACACTTTTGAAGGTTCTTTGGGCACCCCTTTGGCAGGGCTTATTGCTTATTATCTGGCTTCACCGTTATCTGTAATATATCTGTTTGTGGATGTTACGCATCTTCCTGACGCAATACTTCTTGTTGATATTCTTAAAGCAGGTTTTATAGCTTCTTCGTTTGCATTCTTAGTGATCAGTAAGGGAATCAAAGAGCCGGTTAAAGTTGTTACCCTGTCTGTGTGCTATGCTTTATCATCCGCAGCGGTTACTTTCTTTATACTCCCGATGTATCTTGATACGCTTTTCTGGCTTCCGATAATCGCTGTGTATCTGGAGAGAGTGATTGTTTCAAAGAGCTTTAAAAAGAGCCTGAAAGCTTCGTGCTTGTATCTGATTTTTCTGTTTTTATGTATTCTAACCCATTATTACTCGGCTTACATGGTGTGCCTGTTTTTGGTACTGTATTCTGTATATCTGATCACTTTGCATAAGCTTGAGAAGAAAGAAGCAGTTTGGTCATTTATCAGATTTGCCTGTGTATCACTTGTATCTGCAGGATTGGCTGCAGTGGTTTTCTTACCTGTTATCAGAGAACTCTTTAACGGTAAGGTATATGATCACGGCGTTTATTCTAACGGCGGATTATTTGTAATCGGCCCTTTTACATTCCTTAAACAGCTTATCTGCGGAAGTTTTGGCGGATTGTACAGTGAGGGAGGACCTTCCGTTTACTGCACTCTTATTATGTTGGGGCTTGCAGTTTATGCGATTGTTCGAAAGAAGAGCAATAAAGCTAATTTCTATGCCTCTATAGGCATATTCCTATTTTTTATTTTGAGTTTTATGATCAGACCCTTATACCGTGTTTGGCATATGTTCAGGGATCCTGTTGCATATCCTCACAGGTTTTCATTCTTGTTCGTGTTCTTCATTATGGTGCTTGCTGCAGAAGGCATTAAAGAGATTAAACTCTCGAAAGCATATATGGCAGGTGCTGTTTGTCTTATATGTGCGCTTATAGTCTTTAATGGATTCAGACAGTTGGATATGGATTATAAGACTCTTCCTTCTGCAACCAGATCTGATTTCAGATTCTTTATCGATACTACTGCAGATCTTGTAGATTATGCTCATGCTGACGCTATTTCGAACAATGTGGAAGGTATGTCTCTTTGCCGAATTTCCAAGGATTATGAGTTCACTTCATCCGATACCATGCTCCTTGGTTACAACGGACTTGATTATTTCTCATCATCCTATAATCCCGAGATGCTAAGGCTTTATAAGAATTTGGGACTTCTTCAATACCATTACAAGGCATGTGATGAAGGAACCACCATCCTGACGGATATGTTATTTGGCATTGATTATATGATCCATAAGGGACATGCAGATACCGGTTATGAGATGGTTACTTCTAACGGTTTTGCTACATTAAGCATGAATCCTTATTCCCTTGGAATCGGGTACCTTGTTAATTCATCTGCTGCTGATTGCAATGCAGAATCTTTGTTTGGGTCGAATCCTTTTGAGAATCAGCAGATTTTTATGAAAGGAATAATGGGAGAGCCTTGGGAACTGTTTGAAGAACTCAAGTATGAAGAGATTGTAGAAGATACTGTAGGTGTGGGTGATGAAACCGATGAAGAAGGTAATCCCGTCATTGTGGACAGGATCATAAGAACACTTACATTCACTGCACCTGCCGGGAAGAATGTATATCTGAATTTTGAATTGCTGAATGAATCCGAGCTGGATTACAAGTCTAAATCAGATACTGACCTGATTGTTGTTTCAATCGACGAGAGAATTATTGCCGTATTTGCAGGATATCAAAAGGCATATAATATTAAGCTTGGAAATTACACTGAAGATACTGAGATTACCGTTACCATAGAGGGAACTGATAAGTACAGAAATGCATTTATCTATGCAATGGATTTTGATGAATTCACTTCTGTTTACGATACTCTCAGTGATTCACAGATGTTTATCGAAAACATGTCCGGAGATAGGATAGAAGGCCGTATTTGGGCTCAGGAAGACGGAAAAGCATTACTCCTGACAATTCCTTACTCTGATGAAATTATAGTACTTATTGACGGGAATAGAGCAGATACCTGCAGATATGCCGGGGCACTATTGATGGTTCCCGGAATTAGTTCCGGAGAGCACAGCATAGTAATAGAATTGTAATGTGACAAGTTGGGTTCGACCCAAGTATCTCATAATAATAAGATGACAGGTTACCCTGCCATCTTATTTATATGTTACGTATATTTCTTTTTCAGTTCCAAGCTCAAATGCTCCGAGTCTGCTTGATCTTGAATTAAGAGCCATTCCTCAGTCAACATCTACGACATCGATTCCACCACGTCTTTCAATTCTCATAATCTTTCCACGACCTTTGTCATCCATGCATCC
>CACZNR010000138.1 GCA_902782475.1 uncultured Eubacteriales bacterium | reverse complement strand
TTTTCATATGGTACTAAATATTGTCTAAAGTACTTTATCAGTCTTCAAAGAATCCTTTTTTTACAGCATTCTTGTCCTTTACTACCAGAGCCCCCATGGCAATGACCTGATCAACATCGTTATTGCTGTCGAGGATCACTATGTCAGCATCGGCTCCCTCGCATATATGACCCTTTCTGTCCCCTATCTCAAGTGCATCTGCCACATTTGACGTTATGAACCTGATGGCTCTTTCAAGAGGATATCCCTTCTGCATAAGAGCTTTGACTTCCCCGTAAAGGGATGTCATCCTGGCATAAGTGATGCCTATGAGTTCCTTCTTCTCATTCCATTTGGGAAGTGAACCATTTGAGTCTGATGAGATGGTGATATGGTCTTCCACTGCACCCTTTTCAATGACATCCATGATCTCCTGTGCCTTGCCAAGAGGATCCGTCTCAGTGCTGCTGTAATCAGCATATCCGCCAAGCTTTGTAAACTCCACGACATCATCTTCATTTGCCTTTCTCATGTGAGTAGGTCTGAAGTGCTTTGCAGGTATGTCAGTCTCCTTGATTATCTCTATTACTTTCTTAATGCCATCCTTGCCTATTCCGGTATGCATGTGCACTTCTCCCACCTTGCCTGACACCAGTGATGCTATCCTCACCTCTGAGGCAAGTCTTATGAGTTCCTCCTTGGTAGGATTTGAGCACCTGTGATCTGAGATGGCGACCTTGACACCGATGATCTCATCGATGTATGCGATATCCTTGCCCACTTCTCCTGTGATGGTCACTGTAGGGATCGCATAGGACCCTGTTAGACAGTATGCAGTTATTCCTTCTTCGTTAAGTGCCTTCGTTTTCGCAAGGAGATTCTCAACACTTCTTGTATAATGGTCTGTACCAAGGAGCCCTACTATGGTAGTCACCCCTGATTCCACTATATGTGAAAACTTTATCTCAGGCACACGGCTCGTGAATCCCTTTTCTCCGCCTCCGCCCGTTACGTGTACATGCTGGTCTATAAGTCCCGGAACAACCGCTCTTCCACCGGCATCCAGCACCTCTGTCTCAAAGGGGATAGTTTTCTCATCTATGGAATCGTCCACCTTCATTATGATACCGTTGACACAGAGTATGTCCTTCTTTCCAAGCCTTTCAGGCGCGTATACTTCAGCGTTTTTTATAAGCAGTGAGTTCTTCATTTGCCGTATTTCTCCTGGTCACGTTTTCTGATCTCGAATCTCTTGATCTTTCCGCTTATGGTCTTTGGAAGTTCGTCCACGAATTCTATGACTCTTGGATACTTGTAAGGAGCAGTTGCCTTCTTTACATGGTCCTGAAGTTCCTTGATGAGTGCGTCGCTTGGTTCATACCCCTTTGCCAGTACTATGGTAGCCTTGACCACCTGGCCTCTTTCAGGATGCGGCACACCTGTAATGCTGGTCTCAAGAACTGCAGGATGCTCCATAAGAGCACTCTCTACTTCGAAAGGACCGATCCTGTATCCGGAGGATTTTATGACATCGTCCTTCCTTCCTACATACCAGTAATAGCCTCTCTCATCTCTCCATGCAAGGTCTCCGGTATGATACATTCCCTTATCCCATGCCTGCTTTGTAAGCTCTTCATCCTTGTAATAGCCAAGGAACAGTCCATATGGGACCTGTCTGTCGGTATATACGATTATCTCGCCCGGCTCACCAGGAGGACATGGAACTCCATCGTTATCAACTATGTCAACCTTGTAGAGAGGACTTGGTCTTCCAAGAGAGCCCTTCTGGCCCTTCATGCATATCCAGTTTCCAAGTATCGCCGTGGTCTCTGTCTGGCCGAAGGCTTCCTTGATATCTATGCCTGTGGCTGCCTTGAACTGATCGAATACTTCAGGGTTAAGGGCTTCACCGGCTGTAGTTGCGTATTTGAGGGCAGAGAGATCATATGACTTGAGGTCTTCCTTTATGAAATACCTGTAGATGGTAGGCGGTGCACAGAATGTGGTGATCCTGTACTTTGAAATGATCTCAAGCATTGCCTTTGGATCGAATTTATCGAATTCATAGACGAAGACTGCAGTTTCAGCTGCCCACTGTCCGTAGAATTTTCCCCAGAGGCACTTTCCCCAGCCGCTGTCAGATACTGTGAAATGTATTCCTTCAGGGTCCACGTTATGCCAGAATACTGCTGTCTGTATATGTGCCAGAGGATAGGAGTTGTTGTGAAGCACCATTTTTGGCATGCCTGTAGTTCCTGATGTAAAGAACATGAGCATAGGATCCTTGAGTTTGGTCTCATTCTCACCTGATGGTCTTTCAAAAACTTCACTCTCGTTTTCGGTCTCTTCGTCAAAGCTGTACCATCCGTCTCTCTTTCCCTTTACAAGTATCTTTCTTTTGAGAGTGGCGCTTTCCGGTTCCGCTGCTTCCACATGGTCAGCTATCTCACCTTCATCGACACAGATTATGGTACTGATATCACCATAGTTGTTTCTGTATACTATGTCCTTCTTTGTAAGAAGATGTGTTGCAGGAACTGCGATGGCTCCGATCTTATGAAGGGCAAGCATCGATACCCAGAATTCATAACGCCTCTTGAGTATCAGCATTACCATATCGCCTTTTTTTATGCCTATCCTCGTGAAGAAGTTTGCTGCCCTGTTGGACATCTTCTTGAAGTCACCAAAAGTAAATCTCTTTTCCTCTCCTGATATACCGATCCATATCATGGCCAGCTTGTCAGGTTTTTCATTTGCCAGTTCATCAAGGATATCGAATCCATAATTGAAATTCTCAGGAGCATTTATCCTGAAATTCTTCTTAAAATCATAGTAGTCTTCAAAATCCGAACCGGTATATTTCTCAAAAATCCTCATTATTCAAATCCTCTGTCTTATTTGGCTATAACTGCCAGGTATCTGCATCTCTTTCCTTGTTCTGCTTTCATGCTGTGTGGATATTCTGAATCGAATATTATGGAATCACCTTCCTGCATGTATATGCTCTCCTCTCCTACATACAGCGTCATGCTTCCTTCAAGAACATAGTTGAATTCCTGTCCCACATGTGACTTGCGGTTCGTTCCTGAATATATATCTGACGGGTCGACTGTAACAACGAATGGTTCCATCTTCTTGTTTTTGAACATATATCCAAGATGTCTTATGACATATTCCTGTCTTCTTTTCAATACTACTCCCTCTCCTGCAGGCACATAGGAATAGACATTGAGCTTTCCGCTGTCTCCCATGATAAGGTCCGTTATGTTAATGCCAAGTATATCTGCAACACCATAAAGGAAGCTGAATGAGAAATCTATCTTGCCATCTTCATAATCAGTGTATTCTTCCACTGACATGTCGAGTTTCTCGGCCATCTCTTCCTTCTCGATGTCCATAATGTCTCTAAGTCCTCTGATCCTCTCAGCGATCTCTTTAATGTTCTCAGTCTGTTTTTCCATATAATCCTCCTAATACATAAAAAAACGCCCCTTTGTATACAAAGGGACGAAATTATTCCGCGGTACCACCCAATTTGGCGCATCCATAAGCA
>CACZNR010000137.1 GCA_902782475.1 uncultured Eubacteriales bacterium | reverse complement strand
TAGGAGAATGAAATGAATATTACAAGAACAGAACAAATTATGTATGATGTCATGAAAGCAGTGTACGAAAGTAACATACCTATAAATTTTAAAGGGTCAATGGTCCTAAAAGCATGTTTACTAGAAGCAGGGTATTCAGAAGAGATCCGGCATACTGTTGATATTGACGGTAACTGGTATTCTGATACTCCACCTACAAAGGAGCAACTTATAAGCTCTATACAAAATGCTGTTGATAAGTATGGTCTAAATATAAGTGTCAGTATTTACAGAATGTATGACAAAGGTAGATCAGCAGGATTTGAATTGACCTCAAAAGATTCTGGTGAAGTGCTTTTTACAATGGATATAGATGTCAACAGGCCTGTACCTTCTACTAAAATTTACGAAATAGCAGGTGTTCGATTTAGAGGTGTTTCTCCTATTCACATGATCTCCGATAAATTGGTAGTTATTTCAACAGATGCTGTTTATCGTAGAATCAAAGATATAATTGATCTCTATTATTTTTCACATGTTTTTAGTTTCGACACTTCCTTTATACTTTCCACTCTGAAAAATGATGAAAGAACACTTGGAAATTTTAATGCATTTCTCTTTCATAAAGCAGAATTGCAACACTCTTATGAAAAATATAGATTCGCCGGAAACCTCTCCAAACCTTCTTTTGCAGATGTGTATAGTAAAGTAAAAGCATACATAAGGGATATTCTTCCACCGGAAAAAAGCCTTGATTATGAAAGGTAAGTACCGATTCAATCCTCAGCAAAACGTAAGTAATTAGCCCCCAAAATTTTGGGGGCTAATTATCATATTATTTAAGCTTCGCCATATATTGCTACCGGGCTTTCCAGTATGTTCATGAACTGCTCTCCCGTAATGGTCTCCTGCTCGTACAGGAACTTTGCAAGCTCATGGAGCTTTGACATGTTGTCCTTCAGGATGCCTTTTGCCTTTTCATAGCTGCCATTTATGGTCTCGACCACAAGGTCATCTATCTCCTTTGCAGTATCAGGAGCACATGCATTCTGTACATCTCCACCAAGATACTGGTTGGTGACGGTTTGAAGTGATACCATACCGAACTTATCGCTCATGCCGTAAGTGGATATCATGGCTCTTGCGATCTTGGTTGCCTGCTCGATATCATTGGCCGCTCCTGTAGTTATGGAACCGAATACCACGTCTTCTGCCGCACGTCCTCCGCAGAGAGTCGTTATCTTGTTCTGAAGCTCTTCCTTGGACATGAGATTCTTCTCCTCGTCATCCACCTGCATGGTAAAGCCAAGAGCTCCGCTGGTCCTTGGGATTATGGTTATCTTGGTGACAGGAGCGGAATTGGTCTGCTTTGCTGCCACGAGTGCATGACCGATCTCATGATATGCTACTATCATCTTTTCCTTTTCTGTAAGGATCTCATTCTTTTTCTTGTATCCTGCAAGAACCACATCCACGGATTCCTCTATGTCGCTCTGGTCTATGGCATGCTTTCCAAGCCTTACTGCATGAAGCGCTGCTTCGTTAATCATGTTTGCAAGGTCAGCTCCGGACGCGCCTGCACTTGCCTTTGCTATGGCATTGAAATTGATGCCCGGTCTGCATTTTACATTCTTTGCATGTACTTTCAGTATCTCTTCTCTGCCCTTAAGATCAGGCAGTTCCACAGGTATCCTTCTGTCAAATCTTCCCGGTCTTAAAAGGGCCGGATCCAGTGAATCAGGTCTGTTGGTGGCAGCAAGTATCAGAACTCCCTTGCTGCTGTCGAATCCATCCATCTCAGTAAGCAGCTGGTTGAGTGTCTGTTCACGTTCATCATTGCTTCCTGTAAGACCTGTGCCGTCTCTCTTCTTTCCGATGGTATCTATCTCATCTATGAAGACTATGCATGGTGCATTCTTTTCCGCCTCATCAAAAAGATCCCTTACCTTGCTGGCACCCATGCCAACGAACATTTCCACGAATTCACTTCCTGCTATTGAAAAGAAAGGTACATTTGCCTCACCGGCAACTGCCTTTGCAAGGAGTGTCTTTCCTGTTCCGGGAGGTCCCACAAGGAGGGCCCCCTTAGGCATCTTTGCACCTATCTCACTGTATTTCTTAGGATTATGAAGATAGTCAACAAGCTCTGTCATAAGCTCCTTGGCCTCATCCTCTCCTGCAACATCAGAAAACTTGATGCCTGTCTGGCTCGGGATATATCTCTTGGCATTGCTCTTTCCAAAACTCATCATTGGATTGCTGCCACCTAGTCCACCTGTTATGGTCTTTGAAAGCCTTGAACCGATGAACCAGAATATGCCTATTGGAACCAGATATCCCAGGAGCAGGCTCAGTATGGAAGACTCCCTCTGTGTATGTACTGCCTTGAATGTAACTCCTGCCGAAGTCAGCTTATCCACCAGAGTAAGATCATCCACTTTAAGTGTCTTGTACGTTCCCGTTCCTTCCTTAAGGTTGTAGTAGATATATTCCTCTGCCACTTCCACTTCGTTTACCTTTCCTCCGTTAAGTTCAGAAAGGAACTCTGAGTAATTGACTGTCCTTATGCCAAGCTCATTTATCCATGGCCTTATGAAATAGTTGAGTACAAGTACTAATACTATAACTATGAGATAATAGAAGATCATGGATTTCTTTGGCTTTTTCATCTTGTCTTTGAAATCGTCCATCTATATAAACTAATCTCCTTTCAGTATGTAACCTTTAAGATTTTATCACATAAATATAGACATTCTGTGAATACCCTATAAAAACAGTAAGGATTACACAAAAGGCAGGAGATTTTCTCTTCCTGCCTCGAAATATATTCCGCCATTATCAGAATGATTCATATTCACGGAACTGCTGTGAATAAAGCTTTGCATAAAGACCATTCTGTTTCAGGAGCTCTTCATGAGTTCCGTTCTCCACTATCTGTCCTTCACTAATGACTGCTATCCTGTCCGCATTCTTTATTGTGGACAGTCTGTGTGCCACGACTATGGTAGTCCTTCCCTTGCAGAGCTCATCAAGTGCTTCCTGTATGAGTATCTCGGTATTGTTGTCAAGGGCACTCGTTGCCTCGTCCAGGATCAGTATTGAAGGATTCTTAAGGAATACTCTTGCAATCGAAAGCCTCTGTCTCTGTCCTCCTGATATTCTGACACCACGCTCACCGATCTCCGTATCATAGCCTTTTTCAAGAGTCATAATGTAATCATGGATATTTGCCCTCTTTGCCGCCTCGATGACTTCCTCTTCAGTGGCATCGAGCTTACCGTAAAGGATGTTATCCCTAATGGAGCCATTGAAAAGATATACGTCCTGCTGAACGATACCTATGTTCTTTCTCAAGGAATCCATGGTGACATGATTGATGTCCTTGCCGTCAAGAAGTATCCTTCCTTCGTTGACCTTGAAGAATCTAGGGATAAGATGACATATCGTGGTCTTTCCACCGCCGGAAGGTCCTACAAGAGCATACGTCTCACCCTTCTTTATATCAAGGCTGACATCATGGAGCACTTCCTTCTGGTCATCATCCTCATAGGCATATGTGACATTCTCAAAGCTGATGTCTCCCTTTACATCCTTAAGTTCCACTGCATCGGGTTCATCCTTTTCCGGTTCGACATTCATGATATCCACGAAACGTTCAAATCCGGTCCAGCCGTTCTGGAACTGCTCCATGAAGTTGATGAGAGTGTTTACAGGATTGATGAAGAGATTTACTGATACTACAAATGCTGAGTAATCACCGAAATTGATCTTTCCTGCAAAGAGGAAAAGCCCTCCGGCTATAAGGATAACGACATTGAATACATCTGTTACGAAAGTGGTGGAAGAATGGAACTGTCCCATTGCCTTGTAGGATTTCCTTCTTGCTTCCACGAATTCACTGTTTCCTACTTCAAACTTTTCCTGTTCCTTTTCTGCATTGGTAAAGGCTTTGGTGACCCTTATGCCTGATATGCTGCTCTCAAGTGCAGCATTTATCCTTGCAATGGATATCCTGCTCTCCATGAAAGCATCTCTCATCTTTTTTCTGAGGACCAATGAGATGATCACCAGGAAAGGTACGACGGCAAAAACTATGAGAGTGAGCCATACATTTATGGACAGGAGATAGGCAAAGGACATGATTATGGATATGCTGGATATTATGATGTTCTCGGGACCGTGGTGGGCAAGCTCGCTTATGTCCATCAGGTCGTTGGTCATCCTGCTCATGATCTTTCCTGTCTCATGCATGTTGTAGAAGGAATACGGCAGTTTCTCAAGATGAGTGAACATATCCCTTCTCATCTGTGCCTGTATCTGTACGCCCATCATATGACCCTGATACTGTATGAAGAAGTTGAGCAGCATCCTTAATACATATATGCCGAGCAGCAACAGTCCTGAAAGGACTATCATCCTGTAATTCTGGTCAGGAATAAGATGATTAAGCATGTTCCTGGTGATTATAGGATAAACTATGCTGGTAACGGCTACTATGAGCGATGCCAGCATATCCAGCGTGAAAAGTTTCAGATGGGGCCTGTAGTAACTAATGAATTTTTTTAACATATATTCTCCATTTCAAATCTCAATTTATCTCGTCATCAGATGAATTCTGTGTCGAGTACTATGTTCATCTCATAATCAGGGAAAGCTTCCTTTACTTTCCTGCAGACTTCTGCATAAGCCTTGTGTCTGTCAGGTGAATCAAAGCTTATGACCACGTCGAACCTGATGGTCTTTTCCTCTTTATTGAGATAGTAACCATGTATCTCTTTTACAAAAGGATCCTGCATCGCAAGTTCAGTGATCTT
>CACZNR010000136.1 GCA_902782475.1 uncultured Eubacteriales bacterium | reverse complement strand
TTTTGGTTTATATAATTCCCCGTATCAGCGGTAGTAGTATATTCCCTGAATAGAATATAGAAGTTGCAGTAGCCGAATTCACAAGGTCCACCAGGAACGTTGGCATAAACAAAAGTATGAATGGGACTATCATGAATACTACATGCATTGCAAAGAAACCACGAAGCAATGAAACTATTCCACCGGCAGTGTAATCAAACAATTTCAGCTGTGGGAAATCAACAGCATAACTTGTAGCGTTGGTCAACAACATAAATATACATCTCAATATAACAAATAATATGATAAAAGATATGATATTTATAACCAGATAATAAATGCTTGTATTGAAATATTCACCTACTGTAGTAAGTCCCTGATCAGCGAACGCAACGTTTTTCATGTTGGATTCAATGACATTGCTGATGAAGTTAGGGAGCTTTGCATTTGCTATGATGGAGTCGATGTCCGTTTCACTTAATGTGGAAACGACTCTTCTAGCAGCTTCAAAATCATTTACCTTTTCTGCACCTTCAATATAGAACTGAAGATGAGATATCATTTCGTTATTGACTATTTTTTGAGCAAGCCCGCCATAGCCGAAAAAGGCACCTAACCATGAAAGAAGGAAAGCGCCTATATTAAGCAGTGAAGGGATGAACCCCCTGTACAATCCATTCAAAAAATATAGTCCTATGAGGACGATAACTACTATATCAATAATATTCATTGATTCTCCTTATTTGCCGACAGAGAAGAGATAGCTGTCTTTCTCTGAACGTATCAATACAAGATTTGATGATAGTCTTTCCACGCTCTTCACATCAAAGTCCAGAGAAGTGGTACTTATATATTCACCTTTATAATTATAAAGATAGATAGCATCATTTGTAAAACAATAAATGTTCTTATCAGACAGGATAGTGTTGATTATCCCTGTAGGAAGAAGAATGGTGTTGTCTATGCCATTGATGGACAGGACTCTTATGGTAGAAGAGCTGCTGATCTGATCCTGAATAGGCATGTATGCAAAAATAATGTTTTCCTTGCTCTGGTATACATCCATTATCTTGTTTCCATATATCATCTTCTCAAAGAATACTTCACCAAGAGTGTCATAGACCTGAAGTGAAGAGGTAGTGTTTACATAGACGTTGGAATTGAGGAACTCAACATCGCTGACAAGATGATTATATATCTCGTATACTCCGGTAGTTTTGTGCTGGGATGGAAGTATTGAAGTGATCTTTGTTATAGGTTCCACTCCTGATGTATCAAGAGTCATATACCAGAAATTGTCAGAATCGCCGAAGAATCCATAGTTAAGAAAATATGTATTTGAAAGCTCGATCCTGTCTATCTCTGATCCTGTTGAATTGAATATACGGATATAGCTGTTGGTGGAATTATCGAGGCTTGAATAAACGGCAACTGTATTCTTTCCACAGATGACCTTGTTGATCTTGAAATCAGACTGAGGGATAGTATACAAAGGAGTCTTGTTATCATCAAGAACAGTGGCGGTGTCTTTATTATACAGGCACAGCACCTGTGTACCCACTGCAAGATCCATATCTGCAGATGAAAAAGTAGATGTCCAGACGATCTTTCCGTTTTTTCCGATCTTTTTGAGGGTGCTGTCCTCAAGGAAGTAGATATATTCTCCGTCACTGGTATAGACCGGTGAATCGAGGGAAACATTAACCTTTGATATGTTTAGATCTTTCTTGAAGAGACCTGTGAACAAAAAAAGGTACAAAACGCCAAATACTACCAAAAGAGAGATCACTGATATGATAGCGATCCTGTTTTTATATAGAAAGGAAGATTCCTTCTTCCTTAAAGATCTGTTAATCCTGTTTTTTCTCATAATCCAAAATCATAATCCTGGCAATTTATAGGTACAACAATAATACTATATTTTAGAGGTTTTGAATTTGAATTAATTATGAATAAAGCCGTTTTCGTGAATCTTAAAAGGATAGACAATAACAGATAAATAAACTATCATTTTCCCATGAAGATAAAATTCACTGAAAGAAAAAACAGAATAATAGATTCTATCCTGACAGTGTTCAGGGATAGCGGGTCGGTCCCGTATCTTGTTGGAGGATATGTAAGGAATAAGCTTATTGGTATCACACCTAAAGATTTTGACATAGCTTCATCCATGCTGCCTCATGAGATAGTGGAAAGAGGGAAAGCTCTGGGCTTTGAATACTGCGATATAGTGAATGAGAAACTTGGAACAGTCCTCCTTATAATAGATGGCGAGAAGATAGAACATACTACATTCAGGAAGGAAAGTTACCCTGCCGGAGGATCACATGAGCCGATAGAGGTAACGGTCGGTGTCAGCATGCAGGAAGATGCCATAAGGAGGGATTTTTCTGTCAATGCGCTGTATGCAGACCTCAGGACAGGCGAAGTCCTGGACCCTACAGGCAGAGGACTTAAGGATATAAGACTTAAGCGACTTAGATCTGCAACAGAAGATCCGGAGGTCATGATAAAGGATGATGCACTCAGGCTACTTCGACTCGTCAGATTCGCCTGCCAGCTTGAATTTGATATTGACAGCGAGCTTGCAAACAAAGCAAGGATATACTCATCGCAGCTTGCATCAGTTTCAAAGGAAAGGATAGCCAAGGAGATGGACGGGATACTTCTGGCTGATGCTGATGATAATGAGAAGAGAACCCACAATAATGGATCAAGAGCAGTGGTGCTACTGGAGAATCTTGGGCTAATGAGGATCCTTATACCAGAATTCGAAGATTACAGACATATAGGATATGGAACATATCATAAATATTCTGTATATATACATACTGCTCATGTTGTAGGTAATGTCCCGGCAGACAAGGTCCTTAAATACGCAGCTCTTCTTCATGACGTAGCCAAGCCCATGATCTGGAGAACTACCGGGACCATGCATGGTCATGATATCGCAGGGGAAGAGATAGCTTACAGCAGGATGCTGGCAATGGGGCATGACAAGAAGCTGAGCAGAGA
>CACZNR010000135.1 GCA_902782475.1 uncultured Eubacteriales bacterium | reverse complement strand
TACAGATGCCATGCTACTTGGAAAGTTCAGATGGCCAATGAGGAACCTCCACAGGGACAAGCGCGGAGAATATGCTGATTTCAATGCAGTAAACTACTATACAAGATCCACCATATCCGGATTCCAGGATGGAGTAAAAGAGAATTCACCAAGAAACGATCTTGACTGGGAGATATATCCTGAAGGCCTCATAATATGCGCAAACAAGCTTTTAAAGAGGCTTGACAGGCCAATATGGGTAACAGAGAACGGGACCTGCGATTTCAATGACTCCTTCAGATCAAGATACATATATGACCACCTGAAGACCATTGCAGAGTCAGGCCTTCCTTTTGAGAGATACTATCACTGGTGCTTCATGGACAACTTTGAATGGATAGAGGGAAATACTGCAAGATTCGGACTTGTGAGGAACGACTTTGATACCCAGACACGAACGGTCAACAAGTCAGGCAGATTCTATGCAGAGATAATAGAGAACAACGGTGTTACCGATGAGATGTTTGATAAATACGTGAAAGACGAGGAATACAACATAAGATGATAAGATTCGAGAATAATGTATTTTTACTTTCAAATGACAGACTGTCATATATGATGAGAGTCGGGGAATACGGAGAACTTCAGCACATCCATTTCGGAGGGATAACCTACTTCGAGGATGCCAGCGAGCTTTCAGTAAAGCCGGGGCTCGGCTGGGGCATAAACTCAAACTTTGATGAGAAGCTGTCACTTCAGTACTGGCCTCTTGAATGGAGCGGTTCAGGAAGGGGAGACTACAGGGAGACTCCGCTGGAGCTTGGAGAAGGAATGCCTACATTCTTCAGGTATAAGAGCCATCTCATACACAAGGGAAATGTTCCCTTTGAGTGCTCTCTTCCGGGAGCCCATGGTGCAGAGGAGACACTTGAGATAATACTTGAAGACAACAAGAAGATAGGTCTTCATCTTTTCTATTCACTCTATGACACGGCAGTAGTAAGAAGGGCAGTCCTCGTAAATAATACAGATAAGGACATAAACATAAGAAAGATAGCTTCATCCCAGATGGATCTCAACGGAAAGTTCGACATGATCACATTCAATGGTGCGTGGTCAAAGGAGATGCACATGGAGACTGTTCCTGTGGGAAGGACAGGAGTCATGATAGAGAGCACCACGGGTAACTCATCAGCTTTCCATAACCCTGGATTCATACTGAAGAGGAAGAATACAACAGAGACTGACGGAGTATGCTATGGCTTCAACCTCGTATATTCCGGAAACCACTATGAAAGGGCTCAGTTAAGCTCCGAGGGACTTACAAGAGTAATACAGGGGATCTCTCCAAACAACTTCTCCTGGACACTGAAGCCTGGTGAAAAGTTCGAGACACCTGAAGCCGTGCTTTCATGGTCAGACAAGGGCCTTAACGGACTGTCACACAATTTCCATCATTTCGTGACTGAGAACATCGTTCCTCCTTACTGGAAGGACAGGGAAAGGCCGATACTCTTCAACAGCTGGGAAGGCTGCACATTCAATTTCACTGAGAGAAAGCTTCTGTCCCTTGCTAAGGAAGCAAAGGAACTCGGGTGCGAGATGTTCGTACTTGACGACGGCTGGTTCGGAGAGAGGAACAATTCCCGTGCAGGACTTGGTGACTACAATGTGAACCTCAAGAAGCTTCCGAACGGCCTCAAGGGACTGTCTGAAAAGATAAGGAAGATGGACCTCAAGTTCGGCCTATGGTTCGAGCCTGAGGCAGTAAATCCAAACAGCGACCTTTATAGGGCACACCCTGAATGGGCACTTGGATATCAGGATGACATGAATGTCCTTGGACGACATGAATATCTATTAGACCTTGAGAAGCAGGAAGTCCAGGACTACATAGTTGAGAACGTGGCGGGCATAATCGATGATAATGAGATAGATTATGTGAAGTGGGACATGAACAGGAACTCCATAGCACTTGGAGCAAAGGCACACAGATGCATACTTGGAGTATATTCCGTCATGAGAAGGATATTCGGACCAAGACCTCAGGTGCTCCTTGAAAACTGCGCATCAGGAGGAAACAGGTTCGACCTTGGAATGCTGTGCTTTGCACCTCAGACCTGGGGCTCTGACGATACTGACCCTATAGAGAGACTGGACATCCAAAGAGGCTATTCATACCTCTACCCGTTATCAACTGTAGGAGCACACGTATCCATGGCGCCTCACGCCCAGACACTTCGTCAGACTCCACTTTCCACAAGGGGAAACGTTGCATTCTTCGGGCTCCTGGGATATGAGCTTGATCTTGCAGAGCTCTCACAGGTGGACAAGTTCGAGATAAAGGAACAGATAGAGTTCTATAAGACCTACAGGAAGGTATTCCAGTTCGGTGAATACTCAAGGCTCTACTGTGAGAACGGCATCAGCATGCAGGTGGCATACGGCGACACGGTCATAGCAGGACTGTTCCACAAGCTCATAAATGCCGCTCCTGACTACGAGTTCCTGTATCCGACGGGACTCAAGAGGAATGCCTTCTACACCATAGTAAGCAGAGCACAGCTCCTAAGGGTAGGAGACTATGGTTCACTTCTTAAGAACGTAATACCTGTAAGCGTAAGACCTGACGGTCTCATCGTAAGGCTCGCCAACAGGATGTACAAGATGAAAGAGAACACTGAGAAGTGGGAAGCTTCAGGAAGTGCAATAGTAAGCGGACTTCCGCTTGCACAGCTCTATGCGGGAATGGGCTACAGTGAAGAGCTCAGGATGGAAGGGGATTTCCTTTCCAACATCTATGTCATTAGCATGAAGGAAGAGAACGAATAAAAGTTTGATATATCGATATATATTTTAGGAGGAACTATCAATGGATAAACAGGCAAAGAGAAACAAGTATTTCTTTGGACTGGGAACTATAGGAAGGGACATGTTCTATGCATTTGAATCAAATGCTCTGCTTTATTTTCTGAGCAATGTTCTGAACCTTCCTCTTTCAACATTTGCGGCAGTAAGCCTTGTGCTCTCTGTCATGAGGATATTCGATGCCATAAATGACCCGATAACGGGACTTATGGTGGACAACATCCGCTCCCCATGGGGAAAGTACAAGCCGGCAATACTTTTCGGCGGTCTCCTGAGCGTCATAACCTATCTGGTGCTCTTCTCACAGATCGGCGGAAACGGTACCTTATATGTCATCATATTTGCCGTTGCATACTTCATCTGGGACGTGACATACGGCATAAACGACATAGGATACTGGTCACTGATGCCTGCAATAACACAGGATCAGAAGCAGAGAGAGAACATCGGTGCATTTGCAAGGATATGTGCAAACATCGGAATGTACATCGTAATGGTAGGCTGGCAGCCCATAACCAGTGCACTTGGAAACACTCCACAGAGCTGGTTCCTGCTGGCAGTCGTGATCTGCGTATTCTACATAGGATTCCTGCTCTTCACGCTCCTTGGCGTAAAGGAGAACAGAGCACTTGAAAACAGTGACGGAGAAGAGAACACTTCATTGAAGGCAATGTGGAAGGCTCTTACAGGTAACGATCAGCTCATGTGGACAGCACTTTCAATGGCACTGTTCATGATCGGCTACTGCATCACAACGGGATTTGCAATGTATTACATGCAGTACGTTTACGGAAACGCCGACATGTATCCGATACTTGCAGGAGTATGCGGCATAGCACAGCTCGCAGCACTTCTGGTATTCCCGCTGTTCTCAAAGAAGTTCAACAGAAAACAGCTCTATACCATAGCTACAATACTGGTCCTCATAGGATATGTGATATTTGCATTTGCTGAGGTAAGCCTTTACCTCATAGCTGTGGGAGCCATCCTCATATTCGTAGGTCAGGCATTCATACAGCTTCTGATGCTCATGTTCCTTACAGATACCGTGGAATATGGTCAGCTGAAGCTCGGAAAGAGACATGAGTCAATCGTGCTTTCAATACAGCCTCTCATCAACAAGATAGGCGGAGCACTCTCAAC
>CACZNR010000134.1 GCA_902782475.1 uncultured Eubacteriales bacterium | reverse complement strand
CATGACCTGTGTCTGTCCTCTTGTGAATACTGCACTTCCGTGTGTCCTTGCGAAAAGTCCTGTCTCGCACCAGATAGGTCTTACTTCTTCCAGTCCTCTTCCGTCAGGTCTTACTCCGTCATTGATTATCTTTGCCCTTACGATCTCCTTCATGATCTGATAAAGGCTGTTTCCAATATCTGTCTTTGAATCAGGATACTCTTCTGCAAAGAAGTTTACTGCTTCTTCCTTTACAAGAGCTTCCCTTTCTTCTCTCTCTGTCCTGTTAAAGGTATCCATAGCCCATACCATTCTGTCATAGAAGTGCTCTCTTACCTTCTGGTCGAGCTCTTCTGGTACATGGTATAAGGTGTATGGTCTTTCAGGCTTTCCTATCTCATTCTTGATATTCAGTATGAAATCACAGATCTTCTTGATCTCCTCATGTGCAAAGAGGATAGCTCCGAGCATCTCATCTTCTGTTACTTCGTCTGCACCGGCCTCAACCATCATGATGGCGTCCTTTGTGCCTGATACTGTAAGATGCATACGGGATCTTGCCCTCTGCTCTGAATTAGGATTGATCACATATTCTCCGTCAACGAGTCCTACAACAACTGATCCTGTAGGTCCCATGAACGGGAGTCCTGCTATTGAAAGTGCCACTGAAGAACCGATCATAGCATATACTTCCGGTGGCTCCTCCGGGTCAACTGACAGCACTGTAGCTATTACCTGTACATCATTGTAATATCCCTTCGGGAACAATGGTCTCAAAGGTCTGTCGATAAGTCTGCATGCCAGTATTGCCTTTTCTGAAGGTCTTCCTTCTCTCTTGATATATCCTCCAGGGATCTTTCCTACAGAATACATTTTCTCCTCAAACTCGATGGAAAGAGGGAAAAAGTCAGCTCCTTCTCTTGGCTCCTTTGCTGATGTAGCTGAGACCATTACTGCTGTCTCTCCACATCTTACGATACAGCTTCCATCTGCCTGCTCAACGTACTTACCTGACTCAACAGTAAGTTCTCTTCCGCCGAGCATCATCTTGTAAACATGATTTTCCATATTTCTCCTTCTGACAGTTCACGACTGTCCCAAAACTAAAACCGTTAAAATTTTACTGTTTAATTATACCCTAAAATACCGGATTGTCACCTGTTTTACAAAAAAACGGTCCATATGGACCGTTCTTACTGTTTTCTGTCAGTTTTTATCTTCTTAATCCGAGTTTCTGGACGATAGCTCTGTATCTCTCGATATCCTTTGATCTCAGGTATTCAAGAAGACCTCTTCTCTTACCAACCATCTTGAGCATTCCTCTTCTTGAGTGATAATCCTTTGCATGTGTCTCAAAGTGCTCATTGAGGTGATTGATCCTTGCTGTAAGTATAGCGATCTGAACTTCAGGTGAACCTGTGTCGCCTTCGTGTACAGCATACTGTTCGATGATCTCTTTCTTGTTGATCTGACCCATTTTGTATTCCTCCGTATAATATAAATGCCAGTGACTCAGCCTTTCCGTCGGGTGAACGTGAACCCGAGTCATCGGTTAGCAACGAAATATTATCATAAAGATATCCCTGTGTAAAGGGGTCTTTGTCAATTCCTGTCAAATCTTGCAAGCCCTATCTCAGTAGGAAGGTCAAGATACACTGCATCCTTTCCTCCCCTGTCTGCCAGGAGCTTTACAAATATCAGCAGATCCCCGCCTGCTCCGATTATGTTGATGAGTCCAATTCCCAGGACGAACATGCTCCCCGTAAATATCCCTATTACGGAGATAAGAACTCCAAGTATGGCAAACGGTGCCAGGAGCCCCAGTATATACTGCTTTTTTCCAAGGGGTGCCCTGCAGGTGCAGTAAGGAGTGAGATATTCCTTCATGAAACCAAACTCTATGTCAGCAAAGCCGTCTTTCGTGCTGAATGACCAGAAAAGTCCATGAAGCAGTTCATGTATCACTATGGTGACCACATACAGTATCACAAAGATGATGTATGAAAGAAATCCTGTCTCTGAAAACTCCAGATCCCTGTTGCAGAGGAAAAACAGAATCCCAAGTATTATGCTTGGAACTGCTGCAAGAAGCACTCCTGTTATGTTTGCTGAAAGGACAGAGGCCGTTATCCTGTGCTCTGAAAATCCCTTCTCTTTCATTTCCTCACATTTTTCCTGATATGCCGCAAGTCTTTTCTCTTCGGCTTCCGTAAGTTTTCTCTTATCTGCCATTGTCCCTGAAATAGCTCCTTACCTGTTCCTTGTTCCTGTCTATCTCGTTTTTAAGTTCCTCAAGGGAGGAGAATCGCTTTTCCTTCCTTATATATCCATACAGCTCGAGCCTTATGGTCTTTCCGTAAAGGTCCCCCTCCATGTCCAGGAGGTTGGTCTCTATGGTGATGTCATTTCCGTTTCCAACTGTAGGCCTGCTCCCTATGTTCGTGACGCCCTCATAATACTTCCCGTCCAGAAGCACCTTTGATGCATAGACTCCCTTTGGTGGCAGCAGCTTTTCACTGCCATAGCTGAGGTTCACTGTAGGAAAGCCTATGGTGCGGCCCACCTTTCTTCCTTCTATGACGGTCCCTGAAAAGAAATACGGATGCCCCAGTAGCTCCTCGGCCTTTTCAAGCTTCCCTTGCTTTATGAGCCTTCGTATGTTTGTACTGCTTATGAAAGTATCCTCCCACATCTCCCTTTCCAGGACGAAGTAGTCCATGCCGTTTTTATCTGCGAATCTTCTTATGACGTCTGCATCGCCCCT
>CACZNR010000133.1 GCA_902782475.1 uncultured Eubacteriales bacterium | reverse complement strand
TCCTGCTGTATCTTATTCATATCACTTAATATACCAAAATACAGAAATTTGTTCCACAAAAAAAGCATCCGCAGATGCTTTTTTGTTCTATCACTTATTTGATGCCTCGGCACCTTTTTTCATAGCTTCCTGATTTATCGGTATAAGATGTGCTCTTCTCTCGCCCCACGAAGCTTTGAGACACTCTATAGCAGTTTCAGGAGCTACTATCTTCGTCTGTTCCAGTACTGCTCCGAGCATTACCATGTTTGCCACCCTGAGATTGCCAAGTTCGTCGGCTATCTGATTTGCAGGAATGTAATAAACATCTATGTCAGTCCTGTCTGTCTTCAGATCGATAAGTGAACTGTTTACAAACATCTTTCCTCCGGGAACGACTGAATCCACGTACTTTTCAAATGAAGGCCTGTTCATAACCACCAGTATGTCAGGACTCGTTACCACAGGGCTTCCGACCTCTTCTGTGGAGACCACCACGCTGCAGTTTGCTGTACCGCCCCTCATCTCAGGACCATATGAAGGAAGCCATGAAACATTCTTTTCTTCCTTAAGGCCTGCGTATGCAATGAGCTGTCCCAGGAGAAGCACTCCCTGACCACCGAATCCGGCGCTTAATAATTCATGTGTCATAACTCTACCTCCTTCTTGACTCCAAGAGGATAATAAGGGATCATATTGTCCTTCAGCCATTCAAGAGCATCTGCAGGAGTCATTCCCCAGTTTGTAGGACATGTTGAAAGGAGCTCTATGAAAGAGAATCCCTTTCCTGCGATCTGATACTGAAGTGCCTTCTTGATGGCATTCTTTGCCTTGATGATGTTCGGTACATCATGCATTGAAACTCTTTCAACATATGCTGCTCCATCAAGTGTAGCTATTATCTCGGACATCTTTATAGGAAGTCCGCAGTGTTCTTTCTTTCTTCCGTACGGAGAAGTGGTGGTCACCTGTCCTTCCAGTGTGGTAGGAGCCATCTGTCCTCCTGTCATGCCATAGATGGCATTGTTAATGAAGATGGTAGTTATCTTCTCGCCTCTTGCCGCTGCATGTATGATCTCTGCAGTACCTATGCTTGCAAGGTCTCCATCACCCTGATATGTGAATACCAGCTTGTCAGGATGAACTCTCTTTATTCCTGTTGCAACAGCCGGTGCTCTTCCGTGAGCTGCTTCCATCATATCGCAGTTGAAATAGTTGTATGCAAATACTGCACATCCTACAGGTGCAACACCTATAGCCTCATCTTCCTTTCCCAGTTCCTCGATGGCTTCGGCCAGCAGTCTGTGTGCTATTCCGTGAGTGCATCCAGGACAATAATGGAAAGGAACATCTGTAAGCATCTTTGTTTTTTCAAATACTACTGCCATAACTCACTTTACCTCCGCCATTTTCTTGATCTGTTCAAGTATCTCATCGGCACTTGGAACGAATCCTCCAAGTTTTCCGTAGAATTCAACAGGCTTCTTGCCTGCAACTGCAAGCCTTACGTCCTCAACCATCTGACCGGTGCTGAGCTCTATATCCAGGAATCCCTTCACTCTGTCAGCAGCCTTTGAATATGCTTCATAAGGGAAAGGCCATACAGTGATAGGTCTTATAAGTCCTACCTTGATCCCCTGTGCCCTTGCCTTTGTTATGGCACTCTTTGCTATCCTTGCAGTGGTGCCATATGCTGCGATTATATATTCAGCATCCTCTGTCATGAATTCTTCAACTCTGGTCTCATTCTTCTTTATGAGCTCATATCTCTCAAGGAGCCTGTCCATTACGACTTTCATCTCCTCAGGCTCTATGTACAGTGAATTGAGGATAGCTCTTGGTCTTGATTTGTCGCTCCAGCCTGTAGCTGCCCAAGTCTTTGGAGGTACTTCCCTTTTCTTTGGAGGTACGAACTCAACAGGTTCCATTATCTGGCCGATCATTCCGTCTCCGAGTACCATTACAGGTATCCTGTATGTATCAGCTATGTCAAAGCCTTCCATTACCATGTTTGCAGCTTCCTGAACTGTGGAAGGAGCAAGTACTACCAGGTGATAGTCTCCGTGTCCGCCACCCTTGGTAGCCTGGAAATAGTCGCCCTGAGCAGGCTGAATCCCACCAAGGCCAGGACCGACACGCATCATATTGACTATGACACATGGTATCTCAGCACATGCTATGTAGCTAATGCCTTCCTGCTTGAGGCTTATGCCAGGGCTTGAGGATGATGTCATTACCCTTGCGCCTGAACCTGCAGCACCATAAACCATATTGATGGCAGCAACTTCACTCTCTGCCTGAAGGAAACATCCTCCTTCCTGAGGAAGCCTTCTGCTCATATATTCAGGTATCTCATTCTGAGGAGTGATAGGATATCCAAAGAAGTACCTGCATCCAGCCTGTATAGCAGCTTCGCCAATGGCTTCACTGCCCTTCATCAATTTTTTTGCCATTATCTCTCCTCCTTTACCTTTCCACCGTAAAGACTACATCCGGACACATCCTTGCACAGGATGCGCAACCGATACATTCATCCATGTTTATGCAATGGATCGGATGATAGCCCTTTGCATTCAATTTTTCCCTGTTAAGCTCAAGAATATGCTTTGGGCAAACTCTTGTGCAAAGGGAACAACCCTTACAAGCATCTTCGTTTATCGTGAGCTTTGCCATTTTAAATGACTCCTTTATATAAATAAGTTCTAAATATTATAATTGTCCAGCCACTCAGGTCTCATATTGATATGAACCGGAAAAATTTTATTCTCACCATTATACTCTTTTGCCAGTGATTCTTCTATAGCAGTAAAGTACACAGGAATGTTTTTTTCTTCAGATAATTCACGTGCTATGCTTTCAGAAGCATAGATATCGTCAATGGTGGTCTCTCTTGCTATGTTGCCATTGGAGATGAACCCGTCAAATCTGATACCGGCCTTTGCTTCTATCTCTTCCATAAGTGAGATGATCTTGTCAGGAGTGTCCTGCATTGGTCTAAAAGGATTCACCACCATAAGGAAGTCACATTCGTCCCTTACCTCTCTTATCCTGTCCCTTAAAAGCCCAAGGACAGAAGAGCCTACCGGATCCCCGCCGATGTCGAATACAGCTCTGTCCGGCTTGTCGTCAAAGGGTGAATATATCTCCGCGGGAAGAGTAGGTACATCCATGGTGGTATTGGCATAATCAGGCTTTATGACCCGAACTCCCTTTCCTGTAAGGAGCTCCTCCTTGCTTGAGGATTTGAAATACGGATTTATTATGTCCATATCCACAAGTACTGTCCTTCCCTTTTCTGCTCCGTCAAGGGCAAGTTTGATGGAGATCTCGGTCTTTCCGCTTCCGAAATTTCCAAGTATGAAAATAAATCTCTTTAATCCTTTCACGTGATTACCTACCTGAGGGTTACTGATATCGTAGGAGTTTCTATGACTGCCTTGGTAACGTCTATACCGACTATCTCCTCGATCCTTACTGGAAGAGTTATAGTGCCTGCACTCAGATCTGCAAGATCGACATATAGCACTATATCCTCTCTTGAGAGCTTCTCAAGCTGAGCAACACCACCGACCATGGTGACATTGGTGTAATTATCTGAAAGTTCTGCGGTAAGTCCTTCGGCAGCATTAATATAATTGATCTTTATATTCTCAAATTTCTTTTCTGCACTTATCTCTGATATCTGAAGATATATGGATACATGTTCACCCGAAAGTACGGTAACGCCTTCCACATGCTCGATCTCTGCATTTATTAGTGTCGAAGAGTCAATGTTCTCAACGTTCATTGGCTTTATCCTTAATGTCGTCACCTTTTCAAGTGCTTCCTCAGATCCTATTATCTCGAAAGTTGCTGGATTTGCAGTTGCACCTGTTATCTCAAAGCCGCTCTTTATCCCCTTTATCCTATTTGCAAGATCTGTTGTATCGAGGCTTACCTCTTTTACCCTGGATACTTCAAGGTGAACTACAGCTGATGGTATCTCACTGTTGACTGAGGATATATCCACTTCTCTTCCCTTATTGTCGATGAGTTTAAGATTGTAGCTCTTATCCGTAGTCTGTGTGAGCCCTGATACAGATATCTCACATACAGCATGTGTAACAGTGTTCACACTGCTGGCCCTGCCTGTTATGGAGACTATGGAACTGTCGAGCACAGGTTCCGCTATGTAATAGCCTTCTTCAGGCTCTCCTGTAATCTCATAGGTCACCGGGACCTTTCTTGTTGCCAGTGCTTCCACTGTAACATTGACCTTGTTTGTACTGATCCTCTGTACGCTTACACCGCCGATACTGACTGCGGTTTGAACGTCCAGAGTATATGATCCTATATCATTTATGGTGGAAAAATCAATGAATGCCCTGACATTGTTGGTATTTATGCTCTTGTGGATATCCTGTCCGGCCAGCAAGACTATATCCACCTGCTTCAGCAGGTCATCAGTCTCCACTGTAAGCCCCTGTTTTGTAAGGGAATCTATGCCGCTGTACGTAACAGGGACATCCCTTAGAGTCATCGTCCTCTGAGGATTCTCTTCAACTATGACGAAAGCCCACACAAAAACAGCAAACAGCAGAGAAACCAGTTTCAAAAGAGTATTCTTTCTGAAAAAATCCAGTATCCATTTTCCTGCGATCTTCAGTCCGTTCCAGACAGATGAGAAGAATGATCTGTTATTCATTTTTTCTTCCATATCATTCCTCCTATGCGTTTGCTCTTTGAATTGTTTACATTATAGATAGTCTCAAGTACCTTGTGCAGCTCATCCCTGTCAAGATATCTTGTGATGGTCCCCTCGTGTGCCAGAGATATGGCTCCTGTTTCCTCGGATACCACTATTATCCTTGCATCAGATATCTCTGACAGACCTATGGCAGCCCTGTGTCTGGTCCCAAGCTCCGAGTCGATGTCCCTGTTATCACTTAAGGGCAGGAAACATCCGGCTGCGACTATCCTTTCACCATTGAGTATCATGGCTCCGTCATGTAGAGGTGCATTATGGAAAAAGATGTTCTCTATGAGCTCTGCGGTTATCTTTCCGTCCACGATATGACCGGTCTCTATGACATCATTAAGTCCTGTCTGATTCTCAAATACCATAAGTGCTCCGACTTTATGCCTTGACATGTCAAGAGTTGCTGTTTCGATCTCAGCAATGGTCTCCGAGAAGTCGTCTTCATCTTCTCCGCCACCCATGAGCTTGGAAAGCATCTTGTTCCTTCCTATATGCTCAAGTGCTCTTCTTATCTCCGGCTGGAATATGATGACGAGTATTATGATACCTGTTTCTATGAATTTATTGAGTACCCATGACATTGAGGAAAGTCCGATCCATCTGCACACCTGTGCAAGCACAAGGAATATGCCAAGTCCCTTAAGGACCTGACTTGCACGTGTCTTTCTGGTCAGCACCAGCAGCCCGTAAATGGCAGTTGCGACAAGAAGGATGTCGATGGCATCCTGTATCTTGAAATTGAGATTATTATTCAGAATCTTGTCAAAAATATCCCTTAAGCTCAAAGCCGAACCTCCACAAAAATATCCAAAATAATTCTATGCTTAATACATTCTTTTGGCAAGTTATACTGCTCCGGTTCTTTATTAATTTTGTATTAATTATCATATATTCATTATGTTAGCTGTCTTATGGAAATAAGCTATGACAGGGTGATATACTTTATACAGATTTAAGATTATTAAGGAGAATCGTTATGGCAATAATTAAAAATGTCCGTGTTTTCAACGGCGAAGTCTTTACTCCTGTAACGGCAGTTGAATTTGAAGACGGCATAATTACCAATATGTACGAAAAATGTGACAGTCCTGATGCGTTGGACGGCAACGGATGCATACTCGCTCCGGGATTTGTAGACACACATATCCATGGCAGCTTCGGAAAGGACGTACTTACCCCGGGAGGCACCGATTTTCTGGCAGATAACCTGCCTAAGGTAGGAACCACTTCCTATTGTCCTACAAATGCTACAGATACACTTGAGAACATCAATCACTTCCTTGGTGAGGTTAGTGAAGCAAAGAAGCGTGACCACGGAACCAGAGTCCTTGGAGCGCATATAGAAGGTCCTTTCTTCGGGCTCGATAACAGAGGCTCACATGCGATTCCTCTTCTTAAGGATCCAACCATGGATAATTACAAGAAGATGACAGGACATTATGAGGATGCTATCGTAAGATTCTCTGTTGCTCCGGAGAAGGAAGGTGCAATGGAGCTTATCCCATATCTCGTAAAGAAAGGCATAGTAGTATCAGCCGCACATACCGACTCCACCGCTCCTATAATGGAAGAGGCTATTGCAAAGGGAGTCACCATATCAACACATACCTTCAATGGCTTCTATGCATTCCATCACAGGAACGAATGTTCAATAGGCGTAGTGCTCACTGACGACAGGATCACATGTGAATTCATACCTGACCTGCAGCACATCAATAAATATGCAGCCAGACTTATAATGAAGGCAAAAGGCTTTGAAAAGACCTTCCTCTGCTCAGATTCACTGGAGCCTGGCCAGATGCCGGATGGTGACTATCAGCTCGCCGGAAGCAAGGTCGTGGTAAAGGATCATATCGCAAGGCTTGCCGAGGATGGCAGACTTGCAGGTTCTACAATATCCATACTTGACGGAGTGAGGAACCTTGTATTCAAGGTCGGTATCCCTCTGGACAAGGCTCTCAGGATGGGTACGGAAAATGCTGCAAATTCCATAAACAGGCTCGATATCGGAAGAATAAAGATAGGCTGCAAGGCAGACTTCATACTTCTTGACGATGATCTCGATCTCAGGATGACAGTAATAAGAGGAAAGACCGAATACACTGCCTGATACCTATCATCATAACGACACAAATGGCCTGCGATAATACCGCAGGCCATTTTTTATCATACTATCCTCATGGATACGATGTATTCAGTGCCCTCAGGAACATTTATATGCGGGTCGTTTAGAAAGCAGTCCGTGACCAGTCCTGATTCTCTTGCTCCATGATAGAAATGGCAGAGAGCTATGCCCATATCTATCTTCTGTATATCCCATCCATCCTTTCCCTGCATTCCCTTCGCATGATCTTCGTAAAAGTGTATCGTCCTGTCTCGGATCACCATCCTCCATGGCTGTCTGTTGACAGCAGAAGGTGCAAGCCTTACAAGCTCAAGCAAAGGTCCAAGATCTCCAAGTTCTGATGCCTGTGCAGGATGATCAAGATCCCTGATGTAACATATCCCGCTAAGAGGGAGCCTTTTATCTGCTCCCACTGCCTTTCTCATGAGCGTCTCGCGCAAAGACATCCTGTCCGCCTTGTATCCAATTGGACTTATACAGGCTATCCTTTCACCATCAGAAAGAGGGACGGCATGCGAAAAGGCCTTTTCATCAAACCCTGCCATTATGGTCCCCGAGATGCCTTCTGCTTCAAGTTTCAAAAGTACATCCTCAAAGGAAAATCCAAAGGCGACCTCCGCATCCTTCTCCTGTCTGACTATGCCGGCTATATAGAGCTTTTCACCGCTTATCACCGGGCTTCCGACTCCATATCTTTCCTTTTCGATCAGTACATATCTGACACTGATCCCAAATGGATTCCTGCTGTCCCTGCATATATCCTCAATATGTTCAATAAGCTCCTTATCCGGCTCCTTACCGTCAAAGGTCCTGACGCTCCTGCGTTTTTTTATGCTTTCAGTGATGCTTTGCATCCTGCATTTACCTCCTCATTTCTTTTCAAGCCCGTGGAATGGTATATATCTGTCTTCGTCATCCGAAGGCTCGCCTCTTCCTTCCACATTCAGAAGATTGCCTCTTCTTATCATAGTATCGCCATATTTCTTCTTGAGCCCATAGAAAGCATCCTCCAGGTTCTCCTGTTTTTCGGTCTTTTCATCTACTCCGAAAAGATCCATCTGATAAACTGTTTCCTCTTCCTTTGATATACCTATGGCAGTTATGGTCATGGCCCTGAGTTCTTTCCTGTAATCCCAGTTTTTGTTTATAAGCTCCATTGCCCCACTGAAAATATCCGTGTAGAGCCTTGTGGGTCTTTGAAACTTCTTCTGTCTGGATATGTCATGGAAAGATGGGTCCCTGAGATGTACCTGGACTCCGCTGCAAAGCAGATCCTGACTGCGCATCCGCATAATGACCTTTTCGGAAAGAGTGGAAGCTCCGAGTCTGATCTCCTCTCTGTATCTGAGATTCGACGGAAAGGTATAGCCCTGTCCAACTGATTTTGGAAGGGACTTCTCATATATGCTCCTTACAGGATCCCTGTTGAGACCATTTGCAGCTTCCCACATTACCCTGCCGTTTTTTCCGAACAGCCCTTCAAGTGATTCCGGTTCCGTTGATGCCAGCTTTCCTATGGTGTCTATCCCTATGTTTCTGAGTTTCATGGCTGTTTTAGGACCAACAAAGAACATATCTCCCACAGGGATGTCCTTTGTGAATTCCCTGAAGTTATCCTCATCGATAACAGTTACTGCATCCGGTTTTTTATAGTCGCTCCCAAGTTTTGCAAATATCTTGTTGAACGATACCCCAACAGATATGGTGATCCCTATCTCTTTTTTGACCCGTTCACGAAGCTCATCAGCTATGCCTCTGCCTGTCTTGCCGAACAGCTTAAGGGATGCTGTCACATCAAGGAAAGTCTCATCCAGCCCAAAGGTCTCACAGAGATCCGTATACTGCTGGTATATGCTGTTTACTCTTTTTGAATAACTGACATAATCACTGTAACTTGGTGGCACAAGAACAAGATCCGGGCATTTCTTTTTTGCCTGCCAGATAGTCTCCGCTGTCTTTATATTAAATTTTTTTGCAAGCTCATTCTTTGCAAGTATGATCCCGTGTCTGCTCTCCGGATTTCCGGCAACAGCCATGGGTACTTCCTTAAGCTCCGGCCTTTTCACACTTTCAACAGAAGCATAGAAGGAATTGCAGTCCGCATGCAAAACAACCCGTTTCTTTTCCATGCTTTTATAATAAAAAACAGGCCTGATCAAGTCAAGCCTGCCTGGTGTTTACATTTATCAGTAATTTGTCATCTGGAGATACTGCTCATAAAGTTCATAATCAAATTCGAGCTTTTCTGTAAGGGCTTCATCTATATCCAGGTCATAGATCCTGTTTTTTCTTATTCCGACTACTCTGCTGCCAATACCTTCGTTAAGAAGCTCAACAGCTCTCTTTCCGCACTTCATTGCCAGGACTCTGTCAAATACTGTCGGTTCTCCGCCTCTCTGTGTATATCCGAGTACGACACTCTTCATATCCCTGCCGGTCTTTTCCTTTATATATTCTGCGATCTCTGCGCTGTCTCCTGCACCTTCAGAAAGAACGATTATGCTGGTCTCTCTTCCCTTTTTCTGTCTTTCCTCTATCTGCTTGCAGATATCATCAAGTTCAAACGGCACTTCCGGCACCAGTATGAAATCCGCTTCTGCAGCGACTCCGGTCTTGAGAGCTATATCTCCGCAGTGTCTTCCCATGGTCTCAACTACACATATCCTGTCATGAGAAAGCATGGTGGTCCTTATCTTTGCTATCTCCTGGGCTGCAGTATTCACTGCTGTATCAAACCCAAGTGAATAATCCGTATATGCAAGATCGTTATCGATGGTCCCAGGAAGACCAACGGCAGGCACTCCCATATGTGTAAGTGATCTTGCTCCCTTGAAGCTTCCGTCTCCGCCGATAACTATAAGTCCTTCTATACCAAAATCATGTAGAGTTTTGACAGCCTGTGCCTTTCCCTCATCTGTCATCATCTCAAGGCATCTTGCACTCTTAAGTATCGATCCTCCCTGATTGGAGATGTATTCGACCTGTTCAGGAAGGAGCTCTGTCATGTCTCCGTTTATAAGTCCTGAATAGCCTCTCATTATCCCAAGTACCTGCATACCCTTGTTATGAGCAAGTCTGACTATGGAATATATGGCAGCATTCATTACAGGTGTATCTCCACCGCTTGTCAGTACAGCAATTCTTTTCATCTATATATCTCCGTTGCACATATGTGCCAAATCAAAATATCCTACAAAAACAAATATCAAACCTTCGAAAAACAGTCAAAAACATTATCAATCCTTTTTGCACGTCCGTTATTTTAACATAAAGGTTTTTACTGCACAACAGAAAAAGAGCGATTTTTATCGATATATAGGCCTGTTTATAGTGTTTATCTCAAAGTTTGTATGTTGTCAGGGCCAAAATCAGCT
>CACZNR010000132.1 GCA_902782475.1 uncultured Eubacteriales bacterium | reverse complement strand
CCTTTATCCTGTTGGCATTCCTGCCCACAACAGTTCCGAAGAAGCTGGTATTATCCTTATATTTTTCAATGTCGTTATATCCAAGGATCACATTACGAAAAACTCCGTCCTTATCCTTTACTTCCAGATATCTAATGGATGCTCCGATATTGAGGACCCCGAGCCTGATCGATTCGTTTTCCAGTGTATACATGCAGATGTTATCTTTGATTAATTCCTTTTTCATAACCATACCTCACAGAAAATACTTCTCTTTAATTATTGTATAATAGTACTAGGAATTTGATAAGGGATTCATCATAATTCAATGATTCAGAAAAGAAAGGGGATTCGATTTATGATAAAGCTAGGAATACTTGGAGCCGGTGGCATAGCCAGGATGATGGTAAAAACTGTAAAGGGCATGAACGATTCAGGTGACGACTCTGTTGTACTTTATGGCATTGGTTCAAGAGACATAAAAAAGGCTGAGGAATTTGCCAGGGAGAATGATATACCAAAATTCTACGGTAGCTATGAGGATCTTGTGAGCGATGAGGACATAGACCTTATATATATCGCTTCACCACATTCATATCATTATGAACATATCAAACTGTGCCTTGAGCATGGAAAGAATGTGCTGTGTGAAAAGGCTTTCACCGTAAATGCAGATATGGCAAAGGAAGTCTGCAGGATGGCTGAGGAGAAAGGACTTGTTCTGGCTGAGGCCATATGGCCAAGATATCAGCCTTCAAGGAAGCTCATAAACGAGATAGTTGCCAAGGGGCTTATTGGAGAGCCCAAGATAGTTACGGCAAATCTTGCATATGACATAGATGAGGTTCCAAGACTTGTCAGGAAAGAGCTTGCAGGTGGAGCACTTCTTGATGTCGGAGTATACACCATAAACTTTGCAGAGATGATATTTGGTCATCCGGACAGGATAAAAGCCCAGTGCTCATATGCACCGACAGGTGTGGATGAGACAACAAGTCTTCTCTTTGAATATGATGACGGAAGGCGAGCAATACTTTACAGCTCGACCCTCGGACTTTCTGACAGGTTCGGTTACGTATACGGAACAGAGGGATTCATACAGGTGGAGAATATCAATAATCCGCAGTGCATAAGGGTATTCAGGGATTATGAGGTCATCGAGGAGATACCTGTTGAGCCTCAGATCACAGGTTATGAATATGAGGTCAGGGAAGTAGCAAGATGTATCGAGAACGGTATAAAAGAAGCTCCGTCCATGCCGCACAGTGAGACCATAAAGGTACTTGAAGAGATGGATGAGATCAGAGCCCAGCTCAATATCACATATCCTTTTGAATAAGATTTGACAAATGACTAAAAGTAGTATAAATTAATTGTATACAATTTAATTTTGCACGAGGTTATAAAATGTCAATTTACGATTATTCTTTTAAGGATGCACAGGACAATGAAGTGTCCATGAAGGATTATGCCGGAAAAGTACTTCTCATAGTGAATACAGCTACAGAATGTGGTTTTACTCCACAGTACAAGGATCTTCAGGAGCTCTATGACAACTATAATGAAAAGGGACTTGAGATACTGGATTTTCCATGCAATCAGTTCGGAAATCAGGCACCAGGAACAATAGATGAGATACATACTTTCTGCACAGGCAGATTTGGTATCACGTTCCCACAGAATGCCAAGATCGATGTAAACGGAGAGAATGAGCTTCCGCTTTACACATATCTGAAGGAAAACGGAAAATTTGAAGGCTTTGACAAGAATCCTCAGGGACTCATGATGTCCGCTCTTCTTAAGAAGCTTGACAAGGATTACAGGAACAACAACAATATCAAGTGGAATTTCACCAAATTCCTCGTTGACAGAGAAGGCAACATTGTAAAACGCTTTGAACCAACAGCTTCAGCAAAGAAGGTCGAGGAAGCTGTAAAGGAAATACTGTAAATAAAAGGGAGATAGGAAAATGTACTCATACAAGACTTTTGGAACCTGTTCAACAGAGATACTTCTTGACATCGATAAGGACCATGTGATCAAAGACCTTGTCATAGTAAACGGCTGCAGTGGCAACACCAAGGGCATATCAAAACTTGTCAAGGGAATGAAGGCTGAAGATGTCATAGAAAAACTTGAAGGTATCGAATGCGGATGGAAATCAACATCCTGTCCTGATCAGGTGGCAAGAGCATTAAAGAGTTATCTGGCTGAGGTATGCTGAAATGAACTATGATTCATTGAAACTTGAGAATCAGGTCTGCTTTCCGCTGTATGTCTGTGCAAAGGAAGTAATCAACAAGTACAGACCGCTACTCGACCGATTCGATCTTACATATACACAGTACATCACAATGATGGTATTATGGGAGACTTCTCCTATCATATCCAAGGAACTGTGCAGAAAGCTCTATCTTGATTCCGGTACTCTTACACCGCTCCTCAAGAAACTTGAATGCAAGGGATACATAACAAGGTGCAGGGACAATGATGATGAGAGGAATCTTGTAGTATGCATTACCGAGAAGGGAATGGCCTTGAGGGACGAGATAATTTCTGTTCCGGAAAGCGTCAGGAGCTGCATTCCTGTTCCGGATGAAGATCTTCAGCAGTTATATGTTATCTTGTACAAAATACTCGAAAAATTATAAGCGTTTTGGCTAAACTTTTATAGAAATCAGGCATACATTTGTTTATAATAAAAATAGTTTATTTTTTTATTAGGTGGTACAGATGTATGCTTGATTTTTTAAATAATCTTTTCATCAACACCCCCTTAAATGAAAAGGGTACAGTAGATGAAAATCACAAATTTGCAAAGGGTCTTACCAAGATCTCATTAACTTTCTACAGTATCCTTATCCTTCTCGGAGTGGTAATCAGTATAGTTTCAAAATCAGTTCTGTTTCAGGTCTTCACACTTCTGTGTGCGATAAATATCTATTTCAGTTTTATCAATTATTATTCTTTCCTCGGAGAAAACAGGATAGAGAAGAATTTAAAACTCAAGCCCTTATACCGTATATTCATCCAGTTTGGCATACTTGCAGTCATTCTTTTACTGGATATTGAGATATTCATAACTGCACTTCGTTCCGTGATAAACGGTACAAAATATGGTTTTTCAGTTGCAGCGCTGATACTCATACTCGTAACTTTAGGCATCCAGATCTACATGTATTTCTGGAACAACAGGAACATACTGGATCTGAGCTACAATGTTTATTCAGAATCAAAGCGTCTGCACATGCTTACACTTATATGCTTTGCAGGCATCTCTGTGATATATGTCATAATAGCACTCTTAAAAGCACCTATAGCTGACGGAGTGATCACCATGTTACTGGTGCTCTACATCATATATCTGGTCTATGCAGACCTTTCATACAGGCTCATCCCTTCATATACGAGAACTGTTCATGGAGAAGAAGAACCGGTGGATGACGGACCACGTGAGCCTAAGACCAGAAGGGAAGAGGCACCATCAAGGCATGTACCTGTAAGGAACGGTAACAGGACCAGAAAGAGATACGTACCACAGGAAAACAGAAGACGTGAACCTGAGTATGATGACGAACCTGTGGATGCCGTTGCTGAAGAGGAGGAGACAGAAGATACTGCTTCTGCTGATGAAAAGCAGCCGGTCTCCCGTGAATATACCGGACTCTCACCAAAGGAGAGGATAGTTGCAAAGCTCACGGATCTGGTAAAGGAATATGATCCGCGCTTTGAGAGCAGCAACTTCGTCATCGAACAGCAGGGTATAAATCTGTTCATCATGTTTGATGTAATGGTTCCTCAGGATGTTGAGGATCCAAACGTTGAACTCAAGCTCGCCCTTAACAGACATATACAGCACACCAATCCTCTGTACATCTGTGATATCTCAGTTATAAGGAACTGAATCATAAAAGATACATAAAGATCCTT
>CACZNR010000131.1 GCA_902782475.1 uncultured Eubacteriales bacterium | reverse complement strand
CTCCTTTTTTAGCTGCTGACTTACCGTCGTTTTACCGACGCCCATTGTACCGCCGATCAGATATATTGTTTTCATATCTGTTCCTCAAAAATCCTGATTTGTTTTAATCCTTGTACCATTGCTGACCCGCGTGGTCAATTACCCTACTTTCAAAGGGAAAGTGGCACTTCCTTAAGAAGTGCCTCCTTCGTGGTACACCTTCTTTTTGTATGGGCTCATAAGTCAGCAAACTTTACTGTTGCCCTTCTCTCAGGAGCCTTCGGTTCCTCTTCAGCATATCCGAGAGCTGCGCATCCCCACACGATGTGTTCATCAGGGATGCCGTAGCTTCTTAGCTTCTCCCTTATTGCCGGGACATCGCTCAGTTCTTTAAGCTGATTTATCCAGCATGATCCTATGCCCATTGACTTTGCCTGCAGGAATATGTTTTCCAGAACACATCCTGTGTCTGCCACCATATTGGTGCCGCCTTCCTCTATCTTCAGATTCGAGCATAATATGAACGCCTGTGGCCTGTAGAAATCATACTTTTCATTGCCGAGAGCTTTTCCTATCTCTTTTGCAAGTGACTGTATTTCCTCTGTATCATCAAGTATAGTCAGCTGGTAAGACTGTGTGTTCTTTCCTGTGGGTGCCCAGGCACCTGCTTCAGCTATGACAGCAAGATCATCCCTTGAGATCCTTCTGTCTGTAAACTTCCTGATGCTCCTTCTTTCTCTTATGACCTGTAATACTTCTCCCATAACTTTATCCCCTTTCTTCTTACCCTGATCCACTACATCGTAGAGGTCCTTGTCATCAAAATGCCACCATTCTTCAGGATAAGGAATGAAACCGGCCTTTTTCATAGCATCTTCCAGAAGAAGTGCATTTCTCCTTGCCTCATCACTTATTCCTTCATATGTCCTTCCTGCCCTGGAAGAGAAGTCATCAAATCCAGTAGGCATAAGCAGTTCATTTCCATCCTTATCAGTAAGTGTCAGATCGACTGCACTTCCCCTCGAATGGTTCGAGTGTCCGTTTATCGGATCTGCCACGAATCTTGGGTCAGGATACACTTCCCATAGCCTCAGCTGTGCACTGACCGGTCTGTATGCATCCCAGATCTTCAGTCTGTATCCGAGCTCCGATAAATAAAGAGAGGCTCTCCGTAATCTGAGAGCCGTTCCCTTCCTTAACAGGGCATCAGAAAAATCATATATCACCTGTCCAGTAAAATTGTTTTCTGTCCCATATCTGAGATCAATGATCACATCATCGACATGATCACGGATATTCACCAGTTCAGTCATCATGTATTCTTCATTATAACGCGCTCAACGGAGTCAACGACTTCCTCGCAGGCGTCAAGACACTCTTCCATTCCATCGATAAGTCTGTTCTTCCTTATTACGTTCATAGGTGAATCGTCGAAAGCATACAGATATCTTATGGTCCTTAAGTGGAGCAGGTCGCCTTCATCCTCGATGGTGTTTACCTTGACCATGTATTCCTTTATGGATTCAGATTTCCTGAAGTTCTCGAACTTACTCATGGTGACTCTCAGAGCTTCTGTACATTTTACTATCAGATCAGCGAATTCCTTTGCTTCAGAGAAGGACTCCTTGATGTTGAACATGTACATGATCCTTATGACATCGTCGATGGAGTCTACAACGCTGTCCAGTTTCTGAATGATCTCCATTATGTCTTCTCTTTCGATAGGTGTTATGAATTCTGTTGTAAGGTGCTCTATACATACATGTCTGATCCCGTCAGCTTCATGCTCTATTGCATGTATCTTGTTTACGTTATCAAACATCATCTGTGAATCTGGATAGAAATTGGTAAATACTCCCTGAAGGAACAGTGCTGCATCATAAGCATGCTGTGCCATCTGTTCGAATGCTTCATAATAGTTGTAAGCGTTTTTTCTTGCCATTTGAAAACCTCTCTGTTATTAGATCCGGACACATGTCCGGCAAATCAGCCTGGAAAATACCTGTATTCAGAAGATGTTAATATTCAGATCAGGTTTTCCAAAAAACTGCAGCTTAATGCTATCATATCGGGGCAAAAACTTCAACACGAACAGAATGATCTTATGTATATTTATACATGATATACATAAATATATGAATATTTTATTGACAATCATGAATATTCCTATTATAGTAAGTAAGAATTTTAATATCAGGAGTTGATACTTGTATGAAAAAGCCTTTTATAACACTTGAACAGGCACAGAAGATAATCAAGGAGCATCCTACTCCTTTCCATATATACGATGAAAAAGGCATAAGGGCTACAGCAAGAGCCCTTAATTCCGCATTTTCATGGAATAAGGGATTCCATGAGTATTTTGCAGTAAAGGCCCTGCCTAATCCCACCATACTCTCCATCCTTCACGAGGAGGGCTGTGGTTTAGACTGTTCATCATATACAGAGCTTTTGCTTGCAAAGGCTCTTGGCCTTAATGGCAAAGATATAATGTTCTCTTCCAATGTGACCCCGAAGGAAGATTATATGCTGGTGCACGAACTTGGAGGCATCATAAATCTTGATGATGCAAGCGATGTCGAGATAGTCCATGATCTGTTCGATCTTCCTGAGACCATGTCCCTGAGATTCAATCCGGGCGGATATTTTGCCATAGGAAATGACATAATGGATAATCCTGAGGATGCCAAATACGGCATGACAAAGGATCAGCTGGTATCTTCGATCAAAAAGATGCAGGAATACGGAGTGAAGCATTTCGGCATCCATTCCTTCCTTGCAAGCAACACCCTTACGAACTGTTACTATCCGATACTGGCGGAGCTCCTTTTCAAGCTCATAGTCGATCTTCGTAAGGAGACCGGTGCGGACATTGCTTTCGTAAATCTTTCCGGCGGCATAGGTATCCCCTACAGACCTGAGGATGAAGAAAATGACATCTGCTTAATTGGTGAAAAAGTAAAGGAAGCCTATGACAAGATAATCGTTCCCGAAGGCTTTGATCTTTCCATATACACTGAGCTTGGCCGCTATATGACAGGTCCTCACGGAGCCCTCGTTGCAACAGCCGTACATGAAAAGAAGATCTATAAGGACTATATAGGCCTTGATGCCTGTGCAGTGAATCTCATGAGACCTGCAATGTATGGGGCTTATCATCATATAACCGTTCTTGGAAAAGAGGACGTGCCTGCCACCGTGAAGTATGATGTTACAGGAGGTCTGTGCGAGAACAATGATAAATTTGCTATCGACAGGCTCCTTCCAAAGATAGAGCTCGGTGACATACTATACATACATGACACCGGTGCCCATGGTTTCTCAATGGGATACAATTACAACGGAAAGCTGAGATCCGCCGAACTTCTTCTTACAGAGAGCGGAGATGTAAAGCTCATACGCAGAGCTGAAACGCCTGAAGATTATTTTGCCACCATCCAAGGAATCAACGGTTACAATATCTGACCACTATAGGAATGCATATAAAAAGGCCTGTCACAGTGACAGGCTTTATATATTTTCTGTAAGATCACTCAACAACGAGCTGTTCGGTCTCAGAGATGGCAAAAACTGTCAGGAACAGAAGTTCCATGTCCTGGTCATTTGTCCATACACGGTAATAATAGCTTCCGTTAGGAATGTTTATCTTGTGTTCCGCTGCGTCCTCTTCGTGAACGTATTTGCCTGCTGTCTCTATGGTCGCAAAGAACTTACCATACTTTGCAACAGTATATGCAGTCTTCGGGAACTGTGAGAGTATCTCTGTCTTTATACGGATGCCACGGTCATGGAGCAGATCCCAGATGTTCTTTCCGTCAAACTTGAAATAGGAACTTGCAGAGAACATCTCATCGTTATATGACTGTGTCGTAACATGTCCCACCTGATGCTCTGTTGAGGTCCCAAGTCTCTTGTCCTCAAATGTAAAGATCCTGTTCCCTACGAGAGAGTTCTTTGTCATCGGTGCAGCAAATACAACATTGCGGTCACGGTCTTCCACTATATATCCCGGTCTCAATGTCTTTCCGTCAAATGAAACATAATACTCTGTGAGCTGTTCCTTAGG
>CACZNR010000130.1 GCA_902782475.1 uncultured Eubacteriales bacterium | reverse complement strand
TATAAAGAAAATTTAGAATTTTGTTACCATACGATTCAGGGATATGAAAAATGGAAGGAAGAAATAGCAATAACTGGACCGCAGCAACATGAAGCATACAATGGTCAGACAGGAGAGAATTATATCGAGACAGTTGACGAAGCATTTCTAGAAGAAAGGATCGAACAAGAAAAGAAAGCAGTACAAGAGTATCTTGATATCATTGAAAACTATGATAATAAGGAAAGAAAAGTCATAAAACTTCAATACACTACTGAAAATGAAGGATCATTCTATGAGGAGAGAAAGGTACTCAGAGCATCGTTTAACGTAAATGGGGAGCAGGATTATGTATTATCAACTTCCAATGAAAGCAAGTTGCTTCGTATTGGGAAAAGAGACATGATGAGCAATGAGGAGAGGGATCCTGTTGAATTTGGAAATCTGAATGATGATGGTTCATATCCCAAAAAAATCGGATTAAACAAGAAAGAGGCTCAGAAACTGTCAGAAGAATTTGTATCCAAGATTGCACCGGATATGATATTCAGAAAGATGTATCCTTCTGTGGCATATGCTGAGGAAGAAGTGCCTGAATATGCATGGCAATGTTACTTTACAAGACAGATAGATGATGTTGAGGTCGCTTTTGAGGATCACGATATAGTGCCAGAAGAGTTAAACACAGAAGCTGTTGCCTATGAATGCCTTACAGTAGCAGTGTCAAATGATGGGATAGTTGGGCTTACCTGGTGGTTTCCATTGAAATATGAGGATACGATAAGTGAGAATGTTACTATGATGCCCATGGAAGATGTACTTGGTATTGCAAAAAACTATTTCAGCATCCAAGCTTACGGAAAAATGAATATTACTGACATGAAGCTTACATATACAAGAATTGATAAGAGGGATGACAAGGGGCATTATTACTACGTGCCAGTATGGGATTTTTATGGAAATACTCCATATTCGGATCCGTGGATTGATCAGAGCATTAGAAGCCTTCTTACAATCAATGCACTTGATGGTACCATAATCGACAGGTCATTGGGTTATTAGAAAAGAGAACTGCTCGGCAATTTAGTTTCTGAGTAGTTCTCTTATATATATTATGTTACAGGGCTAATGATCTGGATATATGTTCTGACATGATAATGAACAACACCTGTTACATTGGAATGATAGTTTTTCAATGCAAATTAACAAATATAAGTTGAATAATTGATGCTTATTTTTCAACTGATATATGTTGACTTAGATATGGGATAATATATTATTAAGTCAAATGGATGTATATTATCTGATTTGTGTTAGCAAGAAATTAGAGTATATCTCTTAAATGTCTTCTTATTCAAAAAGTGAGAAGTGATGGCTATCAATCTTAAGGGAGATATTATATCGAACCAAATGAATACATATTAGACTGCAATACTAATAGTTTTCGTATTATATATGTTTCTTGGAAGAGGTATAGACAGGATACTGGGTTATTGAAAATGAGGATAAGATATGACAGAACATACAGGATAAGGTTATATGTTGCCGTAATCTTTATGATTATCCTGTATGTATTTACAGCCTATACAAAAAACAACAGGAGCCTGAATGTCATAGAGATGATGAATGTATTTATGGCATCCAGACCTTTTGTTGTAGTGCTTCCGGCAATCGTATCAATGCTATGCTCTGATATTTCACTGGAGGATCTTACCAGCAGAAATATCTATCTTGTACTCCAGAGAAGCAGCAGGACCAGATATATCATGAGCAGGATATCAGAGATAGTTCTCATGTCGTTATTATTCGTTGCAGCAACATTTATAATGTGCAATCTTGTCACTATCATTATGACCGGTTCTGTATCTTGGTACGGGATCATCACCGAAAAAATTGTTGCATATACAGAACAGATGTTTAAAAGATTACTGGTCTTTTTTGTGTTCTGTGTCACATGGGGATGCATTGGATCTTTTTTTTCGATCGTATTCAGGAACAGGTCGGCGGGTTATGTGTTTCCTTTTATAATCAGCTATCTCCTCATGTGGCTCAGGGAAAATTATCTTAAGGATCTTGATGTGATAGATCCGTCGTTCTGGATGAGTGACGTCTTGATGACAGGAGGAAACAGTACCCAGTTATTTTTATCAATGATACTTGTATTCATTACAGTTGTGATCTCGTATCATCTGTATCTCTTCAGAGAGATTTCCAGGAGGGAGTGAAGATATGAAAAAATCATCCAGGATACTTGTCCTTAATTTCAGAAGATGGAGAGGAAATCTTAATATAATCATTCCATTTTTGCTTGCCTTCGTATGTATCCTTATGTTATGCAGCAGGATAGTGGGATTTATAAGGGAAAATGATTATACAATTAATCTTTTTGAGATCTTTGTATGCATTTTCAATGACCAGTATTCGATAGTCCTTACAAGTGTCCTGATCATAGCACTGTTCCATAATGTGCCTGAAATGGATTCCTCAGTACCATATTATCTGGTAAGGACAGACTGTAAAAGATGGTTGTTTGGGCAGATATTATATATCGTCATAGTCTGCTTCGTATGTATACTGTTTGTGATAGCATCATCCATAGCTTCATCAGTGGACATAATGTATCTGAAAGATATCTGGAGCAATTTTGTCTTCACCCTTAGTTATTCTTCCCTCAGTGAGATAATAAATATAGACAAATTCAAAGATACGATGAGTTTTGGAACACCATCCTTCACTGCATTGAGGATGCTTATCCTCATATATCTATATTATCTGACCCTGTCATTGATAATACTAAATTTCAATCTACGGAAAGGGACAAGGAAAGGAAGCCTTGCAGGAGTTGTCTTTTCTGTATTTGGGATACTGATGTCTCCTGCAACCATTGCAGGTATCTTCGGTCTAAAGGAAATGACAATGTATAAGGCAAATGTTGCCATGTCGTGGATATCCCCACTGAATCATGCAACCTATAATATGCATAATTTCGGGTATGATATGCGGCCAAGGATATGGCATTCATATATTGTTTTCATTATCCTTATAGTATTTCTTGTGTTCATGGCTTTCAGGAACATCAGGAACTATGAATTCGACTTTTCGGACAGGAGGGACTGATATATGGAAAACATAGTGATAGATGTCTGTGATCTTAAAAAAGTCTATGGGGAACAGACGGTATTGCAGGACATAGATATAGGTTTTGAGGAAGGATCCTGTACCGGCATTGTAGGTAACAATGGCTCCGGAAAAACAGTACTGTTCAAGTGCATATGCGGTTTTGTGAAGCCTACAGAAGGATATGTGAAGGTCAATGGGAAGATCATTGGTAAAGAAGTCGATTTCATAGAAGATGCGGGAATAATAATTGAAACTCCTGGTTTCATCAACAGCCTGAGTGGTCTCAAAAATCTTGAGATGCTTGCAGCACTGAATGATAAGATAGGAAGAGAAGAGATTATAGCTACATTAGAGACTGTGGGACTAAGGGAAGCGATGAATAAGAAAGTCAAGAACTATTCTCTTGGCATGAGGCAGAGGCTGGGTATTGCACAGGCCATAATGGAGAGACCAGGGATCCTGATACTTGACGAACCTTTCAATGGACTTGACAAGATCGGAGTTGTTGAGATGAGAGGGATCATCAAGGATATGAATAAAAATGGCACTACGATAATCATAAGCAGTCACAATAATGAAGATATAAAGGAACTTTGTGGAAGAGTCATAGAACTGGATGGAGGTATGATAAAAAATGATACACAGTATAAGTAAAAAAATGATACTGGTCATGGTGCTGATGCTATTTTTCATCAGCCAGGTGGGAGTAACAGAAGCAAATGCAGATTCTCCAAACCTTATCGTTTCGTTCTTCGGGACGGAACCATCCGAGATAAAAGCAGGGGACAGTTTCTTGCTCAAGGTGAAGATACAGAATACCAGCAAGAAGCAGTATCTCAAGAACATGGTCTGCAGGATCGATACCGACAGTGACAATCTCAGGCTCTTGGAAGATTCCAATATGTCTTACATTGAGAGGATGGAAAAAGGAGCCGAAAAGGAATTAAGTTTCAGGCTCAGAGCGGAAAAGACAGCATGCCATGGCAGCTATCCTGTTACAGCGTCATTCTCATATGAATCTTCAGATGGTTCCATGCTTACCATGACTGACGTTCTGATGATATATGTAACTTCTGATCACAGGGTAGAGTTCAAAGTGGATACCGGGACGGAAAAGGTCAACTCCGGAAATGTATATGATCTTCCGATAAGTCTTACTAATTATTCAGCTGACAGCATCTACAATGCAGAATTCAGCCTTGAAGTGGACGGACTCAAAAGCCTAACATCTCTTTATATAGGTAACATGGAAGGGGGAACACAGAAGAATATAGATGCTCAGATCTATGCAACATATCTGATGGGAGATCCTACCCAGTTTGGGTATACCCAGGGGGTGATAAGACTCATATATGAAACACCGGAAGGAGATATTGAGACAAAGGAAGAGATCTATGAAATAGTTATAGAGAGACCTATTGCTCCTGAAAAGAAGGAGGAACAGGAAAAGAAGACGGATCTTGTACCGTTCATAATAGGGGGAGCCGTTATCCTTGCGGTCGTAAGCAGCCTGCTGATCTATGTGGTCAGAAGACAGAGGAAGATAAATGTATGAAAAAGCAAGCATATGCTGTTCTCATATTCATCATACTTCTGCTGCAGATGCTGAGTGCTTCAAAAATACTTGTACTTTCTGCTGAATTGGACAGACCATGTGAAAGGATGGTTTATTCGAATAATACTGAGGTACTTGGGTCCATGGATAAAATCTGGAAGTTTTCTCTGGTGCAGGAAGGGGAAACAGAGGTCTCTCTTCATGGACATACCCTTGAGTATATACATTGTGTGGGAAAGGACCCGGACTTTGGTACAAATGCTTTAAAAGAAGGCGAGTGGTATGACAGCAGCAGTATAGTCATAAACGAAGCTATGTGTACGCGATTCGTCTCTTCGCTGAAAGTGAACAGAGAGGATGTCATAGGAACTAAATGTACCATATCGATCGATGACAGGAACAGGGTCGTTACTGTCAAGGGGATCTGCGAGAATGAAGATAATCTTTCAAGGATCTATATGTCGCCTGACATGATGCGGTATCTCATTCAGAGCGGTCATGGCAGTATGCATATCATGCTCAGGCATTACGGGGATATTCCCGATGTAATGGAGGAACTTAAGGAATACGGTATCGAGATGGAAAATGAAAAGGACGATGTAATTGTGTCATTCCATAAGCAAATGAGGATAATATGTCTGGTTCTGATCATGATCTCTGAATTGACAGCTGCATTGCTTACCATGTACTTTCATATTGCAAAGAAAGGCCTGGATATAAGCAGCATTCTGAGGCAGATCTTTTTATGCATGACCATCCTTTTCATACTGATGATCTTTTTTATGATCCCTGTTTTCAATGCATACCTTGAGTCGCTGGATCTAAGTATCTCATGGGTGTCATTTGCTTTCCTGACTATGTTCGTGGCAGTCAAGCTGGCTGAGACATTTATGACGAAACGGCTTAAACGATAGTTTTTGGATCATGCAGAGAACAGGATCGTTAAATCATGACTGGGCAGGATGTCAAGCAATTTTGCTTGACATCCTTTGCTTATATGGTATCATATTAGCGTTATGAAGAGCGAGGATCGTGTTAGATATTCCATTCTGATGGATACATATGGCAGTCTTCTCACAAAAAAGCAGAGAGAACTCTTCTCAATGTATGTGAATGAAGATTATTCTGTTGTTGAGATAGCAGATATGACAGGCATGACAAGGCAGGCTGTATCCGATACGACAAAGACAGTCGTTACAAAACTCATGGAATACGAAGACATGCTCCATATCGTTTCAAAAAACAGCAGAGTGAACGAGAAACTGGACGAGATGCTTTCATATTCTGAGGATCCAAGGATGAAACAGGACCTTGAAGATATCAGAAAAATGCTTTTGGAGGATTGAACATGGCATTTGAAGGTTTGGCTGAAAAACTTCAAAATGTATTCAATAAACTGACAGGAAGGGGAAAATTGTCCGCTTCCGATATTAAGGTTGCAATGAGAGAAGTAAGGCTTGCCCTTCTGGAAGCAGATGTCAACTATCTCGTTGTAAAGAAGTTCGTCAATAACGTATCTGAAAAAGCCGTGGGAGATGAGGTGCTTCAGAGCCTGACGCCCGGACAGCATGTGATAAAGATAGTAAGGGATGAGCTTACCGAGCTTCTTGGCGGAACAAGGAGCGAGATAAAGTTCCCTGCAGATCCGACAGTGATACTGATGGCAGGACTTCAGGGTGCAGGAAAGACCACGATGTGCGGCAAGCTTGCTCTTCAGTTCAAGAAGAGCGGAAAGAGGCCTCTGCTTGTGGCCTGTGACATCTACCGTCCTGCTGCCAAGGAACAGCTGAGAGTCGTAGGTGAGAGCGTTGGAGTTGAGGTGTTCATAGAAGATCTCACCGATCCAACAGAGATCTCAAGACATGCCATCCAGTATGCAAAGCGCAATGGCAAGGATGTAGTCATAATAGACACGGCGGGACGTCTTCATATAGATTCCGATATGATGGCGGAACTCAAGGACATAAATGATAACATAAAGCCTCATGAAGTCCTTCTGGTGGTGGATTCCATGACCGGACAGGATGCTGTTAATGCCGCTGATGCATTCAACAGGGAAGTGGAGCTTACAGGAGTCATCCTTACAAAAGTCGATGGAGATGCCAGAGGCGGTGCTGCACTTTCCGTAAAGGATGTTACAGGAAAACCCATAAAATATGTTGGCGTAGGAGAGAAGATGGAAGACATAGAGCCTTTCTATCCGGACCGCATGGCCAGCAGGATACTGGGAATGGGTGATGTGCTCTCACTGATCGAAAAGGCGGAGAGTGCAATAGATGAGAAGAAAGCCATGGAGCAGCTGGAAAGGCTCAAGAATCAGCAGTTCAATTTCAATGATTTTCTTGAGAATCTTGAACAGGTCAAGAGCATGGGTTCCATGAAGGACATAATTGGCATGCTTCCTGGTGCCGGGAAACTCAAGAATCTGGATGTGGATGAAAGTCAGTTCAAAAAGACTGAAGCCATCATAAAATCCATGACGAAGAGGGAACGTGAAGAGCCTGATATCATAAATGGCAGCAGAAGGAAAAGGATAGCTGCCGGCAGCGGGACTTCAGTTCAGGAGGTGAACAAGCTCCTGAATCAGTTTGATCAGATGAGAAAGATGATGAAGATGTTTAACTCAAAAAAAGGCAAGAAACGTGGGTTCATGGGATTACCTTTCTGAGAGTAAATAATATATTTAATGTAATGATATAAGGAGAAACATTATGGCAGTAAAAATTCGTTTTAAGAGACTCGGAGCAAAGAAGAATCCTTTCTACAGGATCGTAGTTGCTGATTCAAGAAGCGCAAGAGACAGCGCTTTCATCGATCAGATAGGTTATTATGATCCAAAGACAAAGGACACAAAGATCGATGCAGAAAAGGCTCAGGAATGGATAAAGAACGGAGCTCAGCCAACTGATACAGTTCGTGCATTATTCAAGAAAAACGAGATAATAAAGTAAGGAGAACTGCATGAAAGAATTGGTTGAATTTCTTGCCAAGTCTCTGGTGGAGCATCCCGAGGAAGTAAAGCTTACTGAAAAGACTATAAATGATACAGTCATTCTGGAGCTGTCAGTCGCTGAAAGTGACATGGGAAAGGTCATCGGAAAGCAGGGAAGGATAGCTAAGGCTATCAGAAGCATCGTAAAGGCTGCTTCAGCAAGGACAGATAAAAAGTATACTGTTGAGATCATCTGATATGGATCGTTTCGAGATTGCAAAAGTCGTCAAGCCACAGGGCATAAAAGGTGAGCTCAAGCTTGAAGCATATACTGATGACATCGATAATCTGGCATCCGTGAAAGTATTCTATACCCTTGACAGAGGTGAATATGTCCCCCATGAAGTGGAAGGCATCAGGATATCCATGGATATCCCTTATCTCAAGCTGAAGGGTATCGATACGAGAAATGATGCCGAGGAGATGAGAAACAGATATCTGTATATAGACCGTGAAGATGCATCTCCTCTTGAAGAAGGTGAATACTATGTTGCCGATCTCATAGGCATGAAAGTCGCTGATGAGAACGGGAACCTTCTTGGCACTCTGTACGATGTTCTGGATAACGGTGCAGGTCTCATATATGATGTCAGAGGAGAAAGGCAGATGCTTATCCCTGATGTTCCAGGACTCGAACTTGACACTGACTTTGAAAATGGTGTCATAACTGTCGACAGCAGAGTCCTCTCAGAGGTGATGGTGGAAAATGAAATTTAATATCCTTACCATTTTTCCTGAGATGTTTACATCATTCCTTTCATCCTCGCTTATGGAAAAAGGGATAGATAAGGGGATCCTGGATGTAGAACTGTATAATTTCAGGGATTATACACTGGACAAGCACAAAAAGGTGGATGATGCACCTTTTGGTGGCGGAGCAGGGATGCTGATAGGACCTCAGAGCGTCATTGACTGCTTTTCTGATATCAGGGAGAAACAGCATGGGAAAAAGGTGCTCAGCATCTATATGTCCCCGGCAGGAAGACTTCTTGATCAGGCTCTTGTAAAGGAACTGTCAGGC
>CACZNR010000129.1 GCA_902782475.1 uncultured Eubacteriales bacterium | reverse complement strand
TTCCTTTTTTGATATGTCCTTCTATTATCAATAAACTATGTGGAGCTGACCAAGACTTTCAAAAGCCTTATCGCTTATGTCCACTCCTTCAGAGCATATGAGCTCATTAAGAGCCGGGCATCCCTCAAATGCCCAGGAATATATCCTTTCCATTCCTTTTCCACAGACCACACGCTTCAGATCCCTGCAGTCCTTGAATGCAAAGGGCGGTATCTTCTTTACACCATCAGGGATGGTTATCTCTTCAAGGCCTGTCCTTACGAAGGTATGCCCCCAGAGATTCTTAAGTTCTTTCGGAAGCTGAGACCTCAGGGTTTTCTGAGACATCCTCTGTTTTTTCAGACTTCTCCGGTGCAGGAGCTGATGCTTCAATATCCTTCTCTGAAGCTGCACAGGCGCAGAGCTGAAACAGCATCATCAGGGTTAACATAAGAACAAATATCTTTTTCATGATCCTTACCTCGTTCCGTGATGTCACTTTGTTATCTTCTGGTCACCTGTGGACCATACATGCTTTTCCTTTGCTGCAGATGGCTTGTTCTGTGCCATGACTCCTGCAAGAGGATGAGGAACGTAAGGCTCTTCGAGATATGCTATCTCTTCTGCACTGAGTTTAAGCTCAACAGCCCTGGCAGCTCCTTCTATGTGATGAAGCTTTGTTGCTCCTACTACAGGAGCCGTTACCTTTGTAAGGAGCCATGCAAGAGAAACTTCCGTCATTGAAACTGAATGCTTCTCTGCGATCTCAGCCACCCTCTCTATTATCACGTTATCCTCTGAGGCCGTGGCATCATATTTGAATTTTGCGTATGCATCCTCATTTGAACGTTTTGTATCATTCTCACCAGGTCTTCTTGAGAGCCTTCCGCTTGCAAGGGCGCTGTAAGGCGTAAGGGCTATATTCTCCTCATCGCAGTAAGGCACCATCTCACGTTCCTCCTCACGGAATATGAGATTGTAATGTCCCTGAATGGAAACGAACTTCTGGAAGCCTTCCTTTTCAGCCAGTGCATTTGCCTTGGCTATCTGCCATGCAAAGCAGTTTGATATGCCTATATATCTGGCCTTTCCTTCCCTGACGATCCTGTCAAGGCCATCCATTATGTCATATATCGGAGTCTGCCAGTCCCACATGTGATATATGTAAAGGTCAACATAGTCCATGCCGAGATTTCGAAGGCTGGCATTTATCATGTTCTCTATATGCTGCTGTCCGGAGATCCCGTTCTCGATCTCATCCTGAGTCCTTGGAAGGAACTTTGTTGCAACGGCTACCTTATCCCTCTGTGCCATGTCACGAAGAGCCCTTCCAACATACTGCTCGCTGGTACCGCTCTGGTATGCTATTGCCGTGTCATAGAAATTTACACCAAGATCAAGTCCTCTTTTTATTATCTCCCTTGAGTGCTCCTCATCGATGGTCCAGCTGTGCTGTCCTCTTGTGGGATCCCCAAAGCCCATGCATCCCATGCATATGCGTGATACCATAAGTTCAGAATCACCGAGTCTCGTGTACTCCATAGTTATCCTCCTTAATATTTATCTCCAGGTCAAAGACCTTTCATTACAATGAAAACAGCTTTACAAGAAAGCGAAAACACAGTTCATATACCGTCTGATATCTGAATACTATACCTGCGTCAGCCATGGCCTTTTTCTGCTTTTCCGTAGCAGAAGTATACGGATAGATACCAAACATGAACGGGAAGAACATATATACCCTGTCCTTTATTTCATCTTCCGTAAGATGACTGCAGTTCTTTTTAAGTATGTCTGCGAAAAGCATGAGTGATCTGCCATAGGACTCCTTGAAATATACAAGCATCTCCTCCCTGCTGTTGGCTTCCATGTCATAGTTGTTGACGGAAAGAAGCCTCAAAAGAAGTCCCCTTCCTTCCAATGACCTTGAGATGGAATCAGCAAGTTCCTCATGTGATGAAAAGTCCTTCTCAAGTATCTTTTCGAGATCGGCGTTCCACAGGTCATACTCCCTTTTGTACAGTGTAAGGAATATCTCTTCCTTTGTCTCAAAGTAGTTATATATGGTCGGACGTGAAAAAGGCACGGCATCTGCAATGTCCTTAAGAGTTATATCCTTGAAGCTCTTCTCCCTGTAAAGCTCTTCACATGCATTTATTATGGTCTCTCTTCTTTCAGCTATGAGCTCCGGCGTTCCTTTTATCATGACCTGTCACCTTTCCTTTACTGACACTGTGTCAGCAGTAATATATCCTCTCGTTGACACCGTGTCAATATATATCGGAAAAGCATAAGTTATTGGTAATAAAAAAACAGAAGATCCCTGTCTTCTGTTTCTCACATTGTATTGTTACGGACATTCTATCCATTAAGTATCCTGAGATAATCATCAAGCCGTGAATTCACATATCCTGCCAAAAGCCTTTCCATTGCTGAAAGGTCGTGCTTTACATAATAGACATCGAAGGCATCATAATATGCGATCCTGT
>CACZNR010000128.1 GCA_902782475.1 uncultured Eubacteriales bacterium | reverse complement strand
CCTCTCACTGTTCCTTATGAAGATGGTAGCTATGCCCTTCACTTCACAGTCGAATTTCTCAAGCAGTGAAAGTACCGCCTTTATCTGCGCTCCTGTCTCTATCCATTCATCACAGATGAGTATCTTTCTGCCTGTAAGATCTGCATCCTTGGTTATCTCCAGGGATTTTCTTTTGAGCTGATAGTCCATGAAGTTCACCCTGTAAAGGTCATCCTCTTCGTAGGGAAGCTTATTGCCTCTTCTCAAGGGAAGGAAATCGACACCAAGATGGTCCGCCACCTTGTTGCCAAGTATCCAGCCGATGGCCTCCGGTGCCACCACCATGTCTATCTTTCCCCTGTATGGTTCTGCAAGAGTATTCACTATATCTTTAGACAGATCTCTGTCAGTAATCACAGGCAGAAGGTCATATCTTATGAGTTTTCTTTTCGGAAGTCTTTCCACGATCCTGTCTTTAAGTTCCATTTCCGTTCCTCCTTCTTTATACATTTATATTAAACGGATACGTCCATATTTTGCAACTGTGACTTGTCTTTTTTATCTATGATATAATCATTGTAGAAATAAGGAAGGAGAAGTATTTATGTATAACTTCAAATACGACATTGGTACAAAGGTCTATTTCGGAAAAGACCAGATCGAGCAGTTACCTGCTTCAGTCAAGGAATACGGAAAAAAAGTCCTGCTCTGCTATGGTGGCGGAAGCATCAAAAGAAATGGCATATATGACACCATCACAGGGCTGTTCAAGGAAAACGGCATAGAGTGGGTGGAGCTTTCAGGAATAGAACCAAACCCAAGACATACCACTGTAAACAGAGGCGCAGCCATCTGCAGGGAGAATGATGTGGATGTAGTCGTTGCCATCGGCGGAGGATCTACCATCGACTGTGCAAAGGCCGTTGCATTTGCAAAATTCTATGACGGAGACGCATGGGACATAGTTACAAGAAAAGCAAAACCTACAGGTTTTCTTCCTGTAATAGCAGTGCTCACACTGTCAGCAACAGGTTCAGAGATGGATACATTTGGTGTTATCTCAAACATGGATACCAATGACAAGCTTGGCTTCGGTTTCCCGGAATCAAGACCTGTAGTTGCCATCATGGACCCTCAGTACACCTTCAGCGTTTCAAAATATCAGACTGCATCCGGTTCAGCTGACATTATGAGCCACACCCTTGAAACATATTTCACGCCTGTCAAGGACGCTTTCCTTCAGGACAGATTCATGGAAGGCATCCTCAAGACTGTCATAAAGTATGCTCCTGTAGCTCTTGAAGAGCCAGAGAACTATGAAGCCAGAGCCAACCTCATGTGGGCTTCCTCCTGGGCTATAAACGACATGGTAGGATACGGAAAGAAATGCCCATGGACAGTTCATCCAATGGAGCATGAACTCTCAGCATACTTCGATATCACCCATGGTGTAGGACTTGCAATACTCACACCTCACTGGATGGAATATGTACTGAGCGAAGATACCGTGGACAAATTCGTGGAATACGCTGTAAACGTCTGGAACATACCTGCCGGTGAAGACAAGTTTGAGACTGCCCATAAAGGCATCGAAGCAACCAGAAGATTCTTCTTTGATACACTTGGGATCCCATCAAGACTCAGAGATGTCGGGATCACAGAGGACAAGCTGGAAGTAATGGCAAACAAGCTGAATCTTACAAATGTATATGTTCCTCTCACCAGCGAAGACGTCCTTAAGATCTATAAGGCAAGCTTCTGAGAAGTAACTGCAGGATGATAGCTTAATGAAAGACATTTTCCTTTCGGTACTGCTGATAGCGTTCCTGGTCATAACACCAAGGATAATGTATTATATCTGCACCAAGGTAAAGGTCCTGGGATTCCTGGGACCATCCTTGATGTGCTTTTTCCTTGGTATCGCCCTGAGTTCACTCTTCAGGGACAAGACCATAATATCAGCCGTTTCTGACTGGAGCGTCAAGTTTGCGATTCCCTTCATGCTTTTCAGCATCAACATCAATTCACTGAAAAAAGTCGCGAAGAAATCGATCATCTCCTTTGGTCTGATCTGCCTTTCAGTCATGGCAGTAAGCATACTGGCAGGATTTCTTTCAAGATCATATCTTGAGGGATCCACCAGCGGGGTCATAGCATCCCTTTCTGGTCTCTTCATAGGAGGTCTCCTCAATATGGCATCTGTGGGAAGTGCAGCGCATCTGCCAAATTCCACACTCTCCATGCTCAATACCTCATACATAGTCGGAGGGTCCGTTCATCTTGCCATTACCGTACTCGTACTTCCTTATCTTTCAAGGCTCCTGCTGCCTCCTTTTGACAGATCCGGTCACGAAGAGGAACGAAAGGAAGCACACGATGCTCTTTCTTCAGGAATTGGCAAAGTCGATTTTTCCGTAATAATAGAAAAACTGCCTGCATTTCTGCTGGCAATCATTATCGTGGGCATCTCCACGCTGCTCTCTTATGTCATAACGGGAAGTTTCCAGGACCAGATAATACCGATGCTCGGAATTACCACTCTTGCAATAGCCGGTTCCCTTCTTCCCAAGATTCGAAGCACAAAAGGCCTTTATTCCATAGGGCAGCACTTCATAGATATGTTCTGTCTTTCCATGGGGCTCATGATAAACTTTAACGGAGCGAAGACAAACAATCCTCTGTTTTATCTCATACTCATGGTACTGATGCAGCTTGGAGCAGCTGTTCTTCACATAATCATCTCCAGGCCATTTGGAATAGATGCAGATACCACCGTCATGACAGGAGCCGCTGCTATATTCAGTCCTTCCTTCATGCCTCCTATCTCACATTTCCTGAAGAACGATGATGTACTGGCCATTGGCCTCATATATTCGATCCTTGGATTCGTTGCCGGAAACTATGTCGGATTTGCTGTCTATGCGATCCTAAGCCTCCTGCTGTAGACCATACAGGGCTCTTGCGTTGGAGTTCAGGATCTCTATCATCTCTTCTGTATCCAATTCCTTGATCTCAGCCATCCTTTTTGCAGTATACAAGACATTATCGGGTCTGTTTCTTTTTCCTCTCATGGGAACAGGAGACAGATAAGGACTGTCTGTTTCAAGAAGTATCCTGTCAAGGGGAGCATATCTTAATGTATCCTCCATGTTTCCCGGATTTTTGAATGTCAGTATCCCGCCATATCCAAGATACATTCCCTTATCAAGTATGAATGAAGCTTCGTCCCTGTCACCCACAAAGCAGTGCATCTCTCCTTTGAGTCCACTGTAATCCTTAAGGATCTTTATGATATCCTCTGTTGCTTCCCTGTCATGTATGACTACAGGCTTATCCAGTTCCATAGCAAGCTCAAGCTGGTCCCTGAATACTTTTTCCTGAAGGTCCTTGTTGTCACTGACCCAGTAGTAATCAAGTCCTATCTCTCCTACCGCCACTATCCTTTTGTCCTTCTGCAGCTCTCTTATGAGTGAAAGTGTATCCTCATCATATCCGTCCACTTCTTCAGGATGGACCCCTATTGCCCCATAGATGAACGGATATCTGTTCACAAGATCCATCACTCCTGTGAACTCCCTTACTGAAGAGGCATTTTCTATCACTGCCTCCATAGAGAAAGAGAGCTCATTTAAGAGCTCTTCTCTGTCATTATCATACTTGTCACTTAAGAGGTGTGCATGTGTATCGATAAGTCTGATCAATGTACACTTACTCCGCTTTCTACCTCACCATCTGTTGCTATTAGGGCATCAAGTCCTTCATCACCAACGGCAAGGATCATACCTTCTGACATTATTCCCCTGATCTTTGCAGGCTTCAGGTTTGCTACTATAACTATGGTCTTTCCAACCATATCCTTGGCTGAATACTTGCTCCTGATGCCTGACACGATGGTCCTTGTGGAATCGCCTACTTCAACCGTCAGTTTGAGGAGCTTATCGCTCTTTTCCACATTCTCTGCTGCCAGCACTTTTGCTGTCCTTAAGTCCATCTTCTCGAATTCATCTATCGTTACTTCAGGTTTGATCGGAAGAGTATTCTTCTTCGGAACTGTAGGATTGATCTTTTCAAGTTCCTCAAGCTCTTTCTGTACATCTATCCTTGGGAAGAGTGCCTCACCCTTGCACAGAGCTTTTCCTGAGACCATTCCTCCGAATGGCTTTATGCTGTCAAATGTAGTCTCTTCTTCTGAAAGTGCAAGCTGAACCTTCATCTTGTCTGCCGTTTCAGGAAGGAATGAATCTATTGCAACGCTGATCATCCTCAAGCCCTCGAGAAGGTTATATATAACTTCCTGAAGTCTTTCCTTCTTGCTCTCGTCCTTTGCCAGTGCCCAAGGCATCGTTATGTCTATATATTTGTTAAGTATATCTGCAAGATCGAATATGAGAGCCAGTGCATCAGACAGTCTCATCTCATTCACAAGTCCTTCAAGCTTCTCAGCAAAATCCTTTGTAAATGACTTTATGGTGTCATCTTCCTCAGGAACCACAGTGCCATGTTCAGGAACTATACCGCCGAAATACTTGTCACACATTGAAACTGTCCTTGAAAGGAGGTTTCCGAGCTTGTTTGCAAGATCAGAGTTGATCCTGTTTATGAGTATCTCATTTGAGAACTGGCTGTCCTGTCCTAGAGGCATATCTCTTAAGAGGAAATATCTTATGGCATCCACACCATATCTGTTGGCAAGTGTTACAGGATCTATCACATTTCCCTTGGACTTGCTCATCTTTCCGCCTTCAAGTATCACCCATCCATGTCCGAACACCTGCTTTGGAAGCGGCAGATTAAGAGCCATGAGCATTGCAGGCCAGATGATGGTATGGAATCTTATTATCTCCTTGCCTACGAGATGTATGTCTGCAGGCCAGTATTTTTTAAACTTCTCGTCATTGTCACTGCCATATCCAAGGGCTGTGATGTAGTTTGAAAGTGCATCCACCCAGACATAGATGACATGCTTGTCGTCAAATGTCACAGGTATTCCCCACTTGAATGACGTCCTTGAGACTGCAAGGTCTTCAAGACCCGGCAGCAGGAAGTTCTGAAGCATCTCATTTGCTCTGGATCTTGGCTGTATGAAATCAGGATTGTTCTGAATGAGATCTATGAGCTTAGGTGCATACTTTGAGAGTCTGAAGAAATAGCTTTCTTCCTTTGCTTTCTGTACCGGTCTTCCGCAGTCAGGGCACTTTCCATCCACCAGCTGTCTGTCGAGCCAGAATGATTCACAAGGAGTGCAATACCACCCTTCGTATTCACCCTTGTATATATCTCCCTGATCGTAAAGCTGTTTGAATATCTTCTGAACTACCTTTTCGTGTCTAGGTTCTGTGGTCCTTATGAAGTCATCATTGGAGATGTTCATAAGCTTCCAGAGCTCCTTGATATTTCCAACGATCTTGTCTACGTATTCCTTTGGTGTTACGCCTGCCTCTTCGGCCTTTTTCTCTATTTTCTGTCCATGTTCATCTGTACCTGTAAGGAACATTACATCATATCCGGTCTTTCTCTTGAAACGAGCCATTGCATCTGCTGCAACGGTACAGTATGTATGTCCAATGTGCAGATTATCACTTGGATAATATATTGGTGTTGTAATGTAAAATGTAGGTTTGCTCATCGCTTTCTCCTGTTATATCAAACTAGTGTATATTATAGCTTATTTGAACCCTCATTTAAACACGGTTGAGTGTAGCTTTATGGTTTAGATAGACGAAAAAAGGGGATATATCAGAAAGACATATCTCCCTTGGTATTATCATTCATTGTTCTATCAGAAGTTTGTATACCTGATTCTTACCTACCCCAAGCTCTTCACCTACCCTGGTGGCTATCTCCTTTGTCCGAAGCCCGGTACCGGCATATTTCTCTGCACATCTTATTATAGCTTCGTCATCGATCACTTCAGGCACCTTTTCCTTACCGGAGATGACTATTATATATTCTCCCTTTATTTCAGTCCCGCTGAAACTGTCATATATCTCCTTGGCCCTGCCACGGAAAACATTCTCGTATACTTTTGTAAGCTCTTTGCATACAGATATCTCTCTGTCTGCATCCAGAAGAGATATATCTTTTAATGTATCCAGAAGATGATGTGGACTTTCATAGACTATGCTGGTATATTCATTCTCCATTATCTTTTTCAGCATGTCTTTTCTGGAATTGTCCTTTGGAAGGAATCCTTCAAAGATGAACCGCCTTGCATCCAGGGCAGATACAGTTATTGCTGCTATGGCTGCACACGGTCCGGGCACAGTAAGGATCTCTATCCCTTCCTTAGCAGCAAGCTTTGTAAGCTCTACCCCCGGGTCCGAGATGATAGGTGTCCCTGCGTCTGTGATCAATGCTACGTCATTGCCTTCCAGCAGGTCTCCAACTATCCTTTCTGCCTTTTCCCTTGATGAATATTCATGAAAACTCACGAGACGGGTATCTATGTCCAGCTTATTCAGAAGTATCCTGCTGTGCCTTGTGTCTTCTGCGGCAATATATGATACTTCCTTCAGTATCCTTATGGCCCTGTAAGTTATGTCTTCCATATTTCCTATGGGTGTGGATACTATATACAGCTTACCTTTTTCCTGCATGTCATTCTTCCTCCATGTGATAGATCTTTCTCATCTCATCAGTATATGTTCCATCTTCCTTATATAATATGAGGCTCGGAAGGAGCCTCATACCTTCCCTTGCATCTTTAAGGGCTTTGATCAGTATATAGCGAGGCTCAGCATCATATTTTTTGGCAATTGGCCGTATCTCTTTGGGCTCCAGTCTGTTCTTCCTGAGTGTTTCTATTATCTCAGCCATCCTGTATGAACGGTGTATCATATAGAATCTTCCTCCCGTCGGGAGTATTGAAGAAGCAGAGTGCACTATGGTCTCGAGATCAGTCTTCACTTCATAGAATGCTATCTGCATGTGATCTTCCTTCTGCATCTCGCCTGACCCAAGTTTATCGTATGGCGGATTCACGGTCACTACATCAGCCTGTTCTATATGTTTTCTGATGTTCGCCAGGTCATCATGTATGATCTTTATATTATCCTTATGATTGAGTTCGACATTTCTGACGGCCAGTTCATATGCATCATCCTGTATCTCTACTCCATAAAAGCTGGCTTCTGTCCTTCCCGACAGAAGTATAGGGATGATCCCGCTTCCCGTTCCAAGATCTACCAGCGTCTCACCTTTTTTAACAGTAACAAAAGAAGACAGCAGAACTGCATCAGTCCCGAATTTGAATACTTTATCGTTCTGTATGAGTTTAAGTCCCTTATACTGAAGGTCGACTATCTCTTCCCTATCATGTAGTTCCATGCAAATCTCCTATAGTTTTCCCTGTACAGTTATTATAAAGCAATGGCATCCCCCAGCCAAACAAAAAACAGATGTTTGTAACAAACACCTGTTTTCAGATCTAACTTATAGAGCTTATAACTCGATTGCTCCTACTGGGCAAGCAGCTTCGCATGCACCACATTCAACGCATGTATTCTCATCGATCTCATACTTGCCGTCTCCCATAGAGATAGCTCCCATTGGGCAAGTTTGTTCACATGTTCCACATGCTATGCACTTATCAGTAATCTTATATGCCATTTAAGTATCCTCCTGTGTAATATTTTATACCCGTGAATATTGTATCAGAAGTCTGAAAAAAATCAACTTATATCAGTTCCTTAAGTTCATCAGATATCTCGTTGTCAGTTTCTTCCTGTACATGCTGATTTCTCTTGAACCTTATATCATCCAGCGGGAACTCCATTATCTCAGCTTCATCCATGGAATTCTGTATCCTTACCTTGACAGTTTTCTTTAACGGATTGGTCTCTGTAACATCTCCTCTTCCTTTTGGTGTATCAACGGAAGCACCTACTCTTGGAAGAAGTCTCTTCATCTCCTCATAGTAGCTCTGCTCATAATTGAGGCAGCACATCAGCCTGCCACATAATCCGCTTATCTTGGTAGGAGATAATGAAAGATTCTGTTCCTTTGCCATCTTTATGGATACAGGCTGGAAATCATTGAGGAAGGATGCGCAGCATGCAGTCCTGCCACATGGACCAAGACCACCTAAAAGTTTTGCCTCATCTCTGACTCCTACCTGCCTTAATTCTATCCTTGTCCTGAAGACAGAAGCCAGATCCTTTACCAGTTCTCTGAAGTCCACCCTGCCGTCGCTTGTGAAAGAGAACAGTATCTTGCTTCCGTCAAAAGCATACTCGACTGATATGAGTTTCATATCAAGCTCGTGCTTCTTTACCTTTTCCTTGAAGATTTCCTGTGCCTCTATCTCTTTCTGTCTGTTCTTTTCAAGTTTCCTGTAATCTTCTTCCGTAGCACGTCTTACAACAGGCTTTATATTTTTAAGGTTCTTGGATTCATCCAGTGGTCTTCTCGTCAGCACCACTTCACCGTACTCAAGGCCATTCTGTGTCTCCACGATGACTCCTTCCCCTGCTTCATAATCATTGCCCCTAGGGTCAAAATAATATATCCTGCATGCTTTTTTAAATCGTACTCCGATTATTTCGGTCATGCTATTACCTCCAGAATATCAAATATCATGTTTTCTATCATAAGATCCTGTCTGAACTGTGGAAAGTTCATTCTCTGCTCGATCCTTTCATTTACGACTTCTATTATACCTTCTAGCTTTTTTAAAGTAAAACCAGCCTTTAAAGAAGCCAGGCAGTCAGTTTTGTCCGGATTGTCCAGTTTTTCTGCTTCCTCAGGATATATGACTGAATCAAGGAGAAGTGAATCCATTGCATACAGAAGTTCACTGAGGTCTTCACCTGCTTCTGAAAAATCCTGCATCAGAAGGAACATTGACGGATTCCTTTTCGTTGCAAGTCTCATGAGGATCTTCTCCGCCAGATCTCTTATCTCCTTTAACCTGCTGTCATCAACTGTCTTTAATGCGTTCTCATAGGAACCTCTTCCCCATGATGCTCCAAGAAGGGCATCCTCATATCCATAGCCCTGTTCTGTCATCCTTTCGATAATCTCTTTCCTTGAGGACGGCGGGATATTGACTTCTATGAGCCTGGACCTCACTGTTTCCAGTATCATATCCTTATTGTCCACAGACAGTATGAAGACTACGTTTCTGGGTGGCTCTTCCAATGTCTTGAGAAGATAGTTTTGGGACTGAACCGTCAGCTTGTTTGCTCCTTTTATATGTATGCATCTGTACTCATGGTCCTTTGCCTGAGTATTGAGATAGTCCTGGATCTGACGAACTGCATCGATCTTAATCAGATCCTTCTCATCAGGAGAAACAGAAAAATAGCTGATCATGTTATTGTCCTGAAATTTTCTGCAGCTGTTGCATTTCCCACAGTTATCATGAGTATCACAAAAGATCATCTGAGCGAATTCATCAGCTGTTTTTTCTGCATCTTCCTGGAACCTGGAGTATAACAGATAACCGGAAGAAAGGTTGTTAATTGAATTTTGAAGAAACTGTCTTACCTTTATATTCATCTGTTCAGATAGTCATCCACTATGTCCGTGATCTTCTGATGTATGTTCTCTATTGTATCACCTGCATTGAGAGTAACGATCCTGTCGCTGTCTCTTTCTGCTATTGTATTAAATCCTTCATTAGTACGTTCAAAAAAGCTTATTCCTGCTTCCTCGAGCCTGTCAGTATCGCGCTTCATGTTGGAGATCCTCCTCTGGGCCTCTTCAGGAGTCAGCTTGAAATAAAATGTTATATCAGGCAGATGATCAAGTATCCGTCTGTTTATATCAAGTATATATTCACTTCCAAGTCTTCTGCCAAAGCCCTGATATGCTTCTGATGAGTCTACGAACCTGTCACAGAGAACTATCTTTCCCTCCTCAAGTGCAGGGATTATGACAGTATTTACAAGCTGATCCCTGGCAGCTGCATAAAGTAGAGCCTCTGTTACATCTGTCATGTCAGAATTGGCTTTATCAAGAAGCATTGCTCTTATCTTTTCACTGATCACAGACCCGCCTGGTTCCCTTGTAAGAAGGACATCATATCCCTTACCCTTCAGGTATTCATTCAGTAATCTTATCTGTGTAGACTTGCCACATCCATCTATGCCTTCAAAGGAAATAAATAATGATCTTCCCATATCCATATCTCCTAATAATATCCTAATTAATTATACTCT
>CACZNR010000127.1 GCA_902782475.1 uncultured Eubacteriales bacterium | reverse complement strand
TACAGGATCATATACCAAGAAGGATGTTCTGAGTCTCATATCCATAGTATGCAGGTCTGCAGAGGAGCTTTTCGGAATAAAGGAGGACTATAACCGTTTAAGGATCAGGATAAGCGGCACCATAGGTCCATATGAGACAGACATCAGGGACTTTGTACTCAACACGGAACTTTTTGATACAGATGATGTCATAGCCAATTATTCTTCAGCAGGAACAGAGATCAACATGGTGCTTCCTCGGAATGATGAGGCTTTGATATCCATAAGAAGTGAGGATCATAATGCCATTGAGCTCCTGAAGGCCATGGAGAGCATACAGAACGCCATAGAAACGGAGTTCGAGGCTGAAAAGGGAAAGATGTTCGATCTGCCGCCTGAAGAGAAGGAGATCGAGGTCCTCGTCAGGGAACATGAAAAGGACAAGGTGGTTGCCGGACTCGTGGACAAGAGAAAGAATACCAGCAGGCGTGAAGAGTTAAGAAGGGTAAGAAGGGAAGAGGAGAAGAGACGCAAAAAGACCGGTACCTATATAGCAGTAGGTGTAGGAATTGCTGTCGTGATAGCAATAACTCTTTTCTTTATCCTTAAAAGATAAAAGGGGTACGATACATGTTTTCACAAATACTGAAGCAGAATCTTGAAAGGAACGGATATAAGGTTAAGGAGTTCCAGGACAGGGAGCAGGCTTGCAGATATATCTGCGGTGAGCTTAAAGGTAACACTGTGGGCATCGGTGGATCCATGACTGTGGAACAGATGGGTCTTTATGATGAGCTTAGGAAGGACAATGATGTCTACTGGCACTGGAAGAAGAGGGAAGGCATGTCTGAAACTGACATCAGGATGAAGGCCATGACTACTGATGCATATATCTCCTCTGTAAACGGGATATCTGAAACAGGCGAGATCGTCAACATAGACGGCAACTGCAACAGGCTTGCAGGCATTTTTTACGGACACAGCAAGGTGTATCTTGTAGTCGGTGTGAACAAGGTAGAGAAGGACCTTGAAAAGGCCATATGGAGAGCAAGGAACATTGCTTCTCCTCTAAATGCCAAGAGGCTTGGGTCAGCAACTCCATGTGCCGTCAAGGGAGACAAGTGTTACGACTGTGATTCAAAGGGAAGGATGTGCAAGGGATTGCAGGTCCTCTGGAGATGCCCCGGAGCATCAGGCTGTGAATATGAAGTTGTATTAATTGATGAGGAACTTGGATATTGAGCGGAAAAGATAAGGGAGACCTTATCTTTTTTTCTATAACAGGTTTGCATATGGTATAATCTTAAAAAAAGACAATGACCTGGAGGATGACATGGCATATAAAAGAGTTGTATTGAAGATAAGCGGAGAAGCACTTTCAAACGGAAGTGAGAACATAGATTTCAGCATCGTGAGACACGTTGCACATCAGGTGGCAGAACTTGTGAAGATGGGACTTGAAGTCTGCGTCATCATAGGCGGTGGCAATATCTGGAGAGGCAGACAGGGAAGGGATATGAACAGAGTGACAGCAGACCACATGGGCATGCTGGCTACTGTCATAAATTCACTGGCATTTCAGGACACACTGGAGTCCCTTGGAGTACCTGCACGTCTGCAGACAGCAATAGAGATGAAGCAGATAGCTGAGCCTTTCATTAGGAGAAAGGCAGTAAGACATCTTGAAAAGGGAAGAGTCGTCATATTTGCATGCGGAACAGGAAATCCGTATTTCACTACAGACATGGCAGCAGCACTCCGTGCAGCAGAGATGGAAGCTGATCTCATACTTCTTGCCAAGAACGTTGACGGCATCTATGACAGTGATCCTAAGGTAAACAAGGATGCAAAGAAATATGATGAGATATCATACATGGACTTCATTTCACAGAATCTCAAGGCCATGGATACCACTGCAGTAACGCTCTGCATGGAGAATAACATACCGATACTGGCCTTCGGACTCAGTGAAGAAGATGGCATCATAAGGGCTGCAAAGGGAGAGAAGATCGGTACGATCATAAGATAAGGGTTTCTTGTTATTTTCAGGCAAGTAAAGTAAAATTAAAGTTAAGAGAAAATCAGGAGGTGTATATCATGCCAGTAGATCATGAAGCATTGAACAGGGCAGAAGAGAGGATGAATAAGACCATCGTTGCTCTTGAAAACGATTTTGCTACAGTAAGAGCAGGGAGAGCTAATCCGCAGCTTTTAAACAGGATCATGGTGAATTACTATGGTGCCATGACTCCACTTCCTCAGGTAGGAAATGTATCAGTTCCGGAACCGAGGATGCTTACCATATCACTTTGGGATCCAAGCATAATGAAAGAAGCGGAAAAAGCTATTCAGGCTAGTGATCTTGGTCTGAACCCTTCAAATGATGGAAAGGTGATAAGACTTGTCTTTCCTGAACCTACAGTTGAAAGAAGAAAAGAACTGGTGAAACAGGTCAGGAAGATGTCAGAGGAAGGAAAGGTTGCCATCAGGAATATCAGAAGGGACGCCATGGAAGACATCAAGAAGAGCAAGAAGAACAACGAGATCACAGAAGATGATCAGGAACTTCTTGAAAAGAGATGCCAGGAGATCACAGACAAGTTCATAAAGAACATCGACACCCTCACCAAGAATAAAGAAGACGACATTATGGAGCTTTAATGGATATAATCTTTCTGGGGCGGCCTTTGAAAGAGGCCGTCTCTTTTTTGGAAAAAGAAGGATATACTGTACGGGTCGTGCAGTATCAGGGCAGGAATGTCATAGACGGTGCCGATGACTTAAGGGTCATAAGGCAAAGGATCAACGGGTCCGAAGCGGAGCTTGTGGTCTCGCTTTTCAGGACCAGCATCTGAGAGATATGGAAATAGAGAAATTAAAAAAATATGGCCTTGATGAGAACAATATACCTGACCATGTAGCCATCATAATGGACGGCAACGGCAGATGGGCTAAACAGCGCCATATGCCAAGGACCTATGGGCACAGGAAAGGCGTTGAGAAGGTAAGAGAGATACTGAAGGCAAGTTCTTCATTCGGTGTGAAGGATCTGTCCATATTTGCCTTTTCCACTGAAAACTGGAAAAGACCGAAGGATGAAGTGGATACCCTGATGACACTGCTGGTGACATACTTGAGAAACGAAGTCAGGGAGCTTGATGAGAACAACGTAAGGCTCAGGATCATAGGTGACAAGGAAGGTCTTTCACCTGTGCTTCAGG
>CACZNR010000126.1 GCA_902782475.1 uncultured Eubacteriales bacterium | reverse complement strand
TCGCATATGCAATTCTATTACAGGGCTTTCATATCATACAGGCATACTGACCGTGATGAGGCAGTTGCAAAGAAACTTCACACACTTATTGAGAACTACCATATCCCTTCTGACATCAGAAAGAGGACAGGGATCAGTAAAATGGGCAGGGTCTTCCGCGACCAGGAAGAACTGCCGCTTTCCACTGACCTTGGAAACGATATCAGAAACGCCCTATACAATTCAGAATGGCTCATCGTTATAGCCTCACCAAGATATCTTCAGTCAAAGTGGTGTAAGGCTGAACTTGATTATTTCATCTCCCTTGGGCGAAGGGCTCACATACTTGTGATACTTGCGGAAGGTGAACCCTATGAGAGCTTTCCTCAGGAACTCAGATTCATGAGCAGGAATGGGCAGGTCACTGAAGTTGAACCACTGGCAGGGGATGTAAGAGCAGCTGACATAAAGGAAGTGAACAGGAAGCTTCAGACCGAAAAACTGAGACTTCTTGCGCCTATGCTTGGAGTTACATTTGATGACCTTGCTCAGCGTGCCAGGAAGAGAAGGAACAGGATAGTTTCACTTGTGACTGCATCAGTCATCACAGTCCTTTCCGGATTTCTTGTATATGCTCTTCTTAAGAATGCCCAGATAACAGAGCAGAGAAACATTGCCATGGATAACCAGATGCAGGTCCTCATAGAACAGGCGAACATATCTTCGGATGAAGGAAACAAGCTCTATGCAGGAAAGCTTCTTCTTGAAGCGGCTGAACTAAGAAAGACTGTAGGCGAAAAGAATGATGAGAAACTTCTTGGAGCTCTTGAATATGCCCTGTACAATCAGGAATTTGAGACCATACTTACAATAGATAACGATAGCAGGAAATTCGATTCCCTTGTTTTTTCAAATAACGACAGATATCTTCTGAGCATTACGAACCTTAACTCGGCGTGCCTTATCGATGCCACCACGGGAAAGGTGAAGTTCACCGTGTCAAGAAATGTTGTGGGGCAGCTTGACAGTGTCGGTTTCACCAGCGACGACAAGTATTTCTATATGCTGGACACGTGGTACGGATACATTTCTCTTTATGATACCGAAACAGGTGAGCTGTTTAATGAGATAAAGCTTTCTGATGGAATGGCGTGGTCCATAGGAGAGAAGGCTTTTCCTCTTGATGACGGCAGGATGGTGATAGTAAAGCCCGCTTCAATACTCATATGGGACTATGTTCATGACAATACAAGGGAGATATTTCCTGTAGGGGAAGGGACTGTGGATTCTTATACTCAGCCTCTGATCGTAGGGATGTCAGAGGACAGGCAGAGACTGGTGGTCGGCTCCCATGGCCATGGTGGCGGCATGTTCGTAGGTGACCTTACAGGCACAACCTTCTTTGAACTGGAACATGATCCACAGAGAGGTTACATGTACATGCAGTTCTCTGACGATGGAAGCAGGATAGCTGCTACATCAGGAAACATGTATTACGTCTGGGATGCAGCCACAGGGAAGGTCATACTGAAAGATACGTTTAAAACTGAATATGACGGGACTCAGAAGACACTTCTTAACAGCGACGGTACTGTTCTTCTTACCATGGGAGCACAGTATCTAGGAGCCATAGAAGTGGATACGGGTAGTATCCTGTGGGAAAAGACCACCAGGTCAAATATCATCACTGAAGCATATCTTTCTCCTGACGGCAGATATGTGTCCTGTGCAGGTGGCATAAGCGGAGTATACGAGCTCGTTACGGGCAGGGAACTTGGAAACAGACAGAGTGCAATGTTCTCACATGATTCATCGATGATCATCGTGGATCCGTATGATACTGAACCTGAGATACTGGTAGCACCCGGACATTCCCTTGTGGACAGGATACAGAACTTTTCCGAAGAGCTTTACTCTTCACCGAGATACACATTGCCTGAAGGGGATATGATACTTCCTTCAGTACATGTATCAGGGGACTATTATTCCACGCCACCTGTAAATGCTGACAGAAAGAGCCAGGTCTATGTGAGTGAGGACAGGAAGTATGCTGCACTTACACATTATGACGGAGCGGTGGAGGTATTCGACATAACTGACTTAAATGACATAAAGCTCCTGACATGCATGGCTGAACACTGTTTTGAGTCTGTAAATGACCTTGTCTTTTCAGGGGATCTCATGGCTACCGCAGGAGGTCATGACGGCAGATGTGTTATATTCGACCTTTCAAAGGGACAGATAAGTCACATATTTGCAGGAGAGGGATACCTTTATTCCTGTGAATTCTCAGAAGACGGAGAAAAGATCATACTTCTTACAGGTTCATCAGGGGAAAAGGCTCTTGTATATTCAGTCGTTACAGGCAATCTCCTGTATTCATTTGAGGCTCCTGAAGGCAGGTATTTTGAAAGAGTCGGCTTTACTTTTGATGGCACCATGGCTGCAGCTGTATGCAGTGACGGGGAAGCCGTCACAGGTGATATTGCAGGCAATATAGATGAGCTGGTGACGGAACTCGGCAAAAAGTACAGTTAAGTCGTTATCAATGTGTGAATATGGCTATATCTGTGGAAACACAACTCAGTTGAGTACTATAAGACTGAAATCGATGGTTACAATGTAACTAATATCTATGTACCTGAGCCGGTACCAGCGAAGGAATCTATCATGACCTATGTTCTGAATGGTGGTATCTATAATGGAAGCACGGATGATATCATAGAGAGCTATCCGAATGGAACAGTGATATCTATCCATGAAGCATCGACAAGAGAAAGGTGCAAATTCACTTACTGGAAGGGTTCCGAATATCAGCCTGGTGATCAGTATACTGTCGAAGGTGATCATACATTTACAGCACAGTGGGAGAAGGAAGAACCAACTCCAGAACCTACACCGGGACCAGTTCTACCAAGGACTGGAGACAATACAAATCTTGCATTATGGATCATGTTGATGATCGCAGGATTGTTGGGAATTGGAGTAGCGATATTTGGGCACATAAGGAAAAAGAGATCCGATAATTAATAAATATACAAAATAGTTGATAGAAGAGATGCTATCTTAATGGAGAGCATCTCTTCTTTTTGTCAATTCGGATTAAGCAAGATAGGAATCATATATCATCTTGCTTTTATACCGGGGGGGGGTATTATAGAATCATAGTATCATTTGAACAATCATCATTAGTGATGCTTATTTTTATTACAATATGAAAAGGAGAATTGGAATGGAAAAGATATTTGAAAACATAGGGGGGAGCATAAAAAAAGTTGCTAAAGCTTTGTTTTACATCCGACTATTTTGTGTGCCAACACTAACCATTATTGCCTTTCTATACTATCTTGCTAATGCAGAAAATATAGATTGGATAGATAATCCGTACGCATATGGAGATTTAGCACATCTTGTCACATTAGGAAAAAATGCCATCTTAGCAAAATCAATAGCAATATACGGATTGATAGAAACAATAGTAGTACCGCTATCGTGTTTAACACTTTATGGTTTTGGTCAGCTAGTTGAAGATACTCATAGTAAACAAGGAACAACAAACCAAGTTAAGGAAACCGAGACTGTGATAAATGACTTACCAGAATTATAATGAGGTGTTAAAATGAGTGAACGATACGAAAGAGTATTTTCTCTGGATGATAATTTGTACCAAGAGCAAATGCCAATAGCTATAAGTGCAGGTGTGCTGTTAAAAGATACTATTACAGGAAATGTAATAGCACAAATGAAATTCAGAAATTTGAGCGATAAAACCATTAAAGCTCTTAAACTCGACTTAATTGGATATGACATTTCTGGAGTTGAACTACAACATATACTTAATCAGCAATATCTAGATTTTAATGCAAAACGAGATCAGGAATTTGGACAGAAGAATGGTCTTATATTACAAGATAAGAATACAAGAAGTTTCTCAATAGAAAGAATCGTAGTAATATTTGATGATGGTTCAGAGGAAACAATCAATTCTGACAGGTTAAGACCGATTATAAAGCAAGAAGAGTTAACAACTGTATTTGGAAATAGGCTTACGGAACAGTTTAAAAAAGAAACAACTAATCTTGCAAAATTTATTGTAAAAGAAGATAGAGATATCTGGCTTTGCACATGTGGTGCAATCAATAGACAGAATGAAGATGTTTGTCATATATGTAAAAAGAAAAAACAAATTCTTATAGATACACAGGATATAGATAGTCTAGAAGAACATGTGAAGCAAATTGAAGAGGAAAACAGGAAAAAGAAGGAGATAGAAAAGGAAGAACACGAGAGAAAAATCAAACAAATTAAAGAGAAAGCGAAGCGTATTACATTAGTATCAACGGCAATAATAACAGTTTGTTTATTGGCTTTTTTGTTCGTAGCATATGGACTTCCGTTTATAAAATATCAGAACGCTCAACATGCTTATAATGATCATAACTATGAAAAGGCTTATACTCTTTTTAATAATCTAGGTGATTATAAGGACTCAAAAGACATGACAATACAATGCCTTAAATATTCAAAGTATGAGAACGCTGCGGAGATGTCAAATCAAAATAAGTTTGCAGAAGCAATAGAGATATATGAGGAATTAGGCTCTTTTTTGGATAGTGAGAGTCTTTTGATAAAAACTAAGATTATAGGTGCTCAATATGAGCTAAACAACAAGAATTATGATATTGCATACAAATATGTTGAGAACCTAGATGAACAAGAAGCTATAGATCTTTATCGCGAGATATTGTATCAGGAAGCAGGCGAGAGTGATTATGAGACTGCAATTAGAAATTAT
>CACZNR010000125.1 GCA_902782475.1 uncultured Eubacteriales bacterium | reverse complement strand
CTTAATATTGCCACAGTCGTATTCTCCTTCATTTCATTAATATTAGTCCCTTCACCATAATGATACAGCATTATTTTCCACGATTGTTGAACGAAAAAAGTGGAAAAAGAAGGACATCTTAAAAACCTTATCTGACAATCTTTCTTACCGGAAGCCAGACCTCCTGCCGGAAATCATCTGATGAGGGATCACCGCCACAATACCTTTCCACGTATATGTCCGATGATAAATGTACATCACTATTCAGCTGCGGAAGGAACACTGTGAACAGTTTCCTTCTGAAAATCCTAGAAACAAGGGGATATCTCCCTGTGATCTCAAAGACCAACCAGGTGGAAGCAGGTATCGTGATGATCTCAGAACCATTGTCGGTAGTTTCTTCGGTCCCGAGAAAGAACGTGAAGGAATCTCCGTCTTCCGTGTCACGTGCCACTGAGAAGTGATCAGATAAGGAGTCATTTCTGTAGTGGCTTAAAAAGAACTGGGGGACTTCCTGTTCGCTGGTACTGTATGGAAACACCGATGCTCTGCCATACAGAGTGATGGCATCCTTATCTTCTGTGCGATAGAAAAAGGGATCCCCTCCCTGCAACTGTATCACAACTGAAAATTTCTGGAACAGATTTGCTCTGGAAGGATCTCTGAGAAGTGCTCTTGGAGAACAGCCATGATATTCCCTGAAAGCATTTTCAAAGCTGTTTCTTGATTTATATCCCATCTTTGAGTATGTATTGTTTCCGTATGATCTTGTGTCCAGGATATCCAAGGCAGCTCTTGTAAGCTTTCTTTTCCGGATATATTCATAAAAACCCATATCTGCAACATATGAAAATGTCTTCTGCAGATAGTCGATATCCGACCCGAATCTCTTTTTCAGACGGATCACCAGATCAGGGTCATATATGTTCTCCTCTATGGCATCAAGTATGTCCTCGTATATCCTGCTGATATCTTTATTCTTATTCATAACATTGACCTCCATATAATAAAGCGGAACATACATGAAAAAAGTTATGAACAAATTATGAATTTGATCCGGCTGACAGATCAATTTTTGGCAATGCAAAGACAGCCACTGTTTTAAAAGGACAGCTGTTGCTATGGATAGCAGGCGTTTTTTAAGGGAAGCCTGTCTTGTGTCAGCCAAGTTCCAGAAGCAGTGTTTTGATATCTCCCAGAGGAAGATCCGAATGGATTATGAATGCGTATTCTTCACCTGCGTAAAGGATGCAGAAAAGATCCTTGTCTTCAGAATAGTATGCGTGGAATTCGTTCCCATGCAGAATGGAATCCTCTGCAGGAGCGAAAGACGCATCAAGGAATTCCACTTCTGTGTCATTTGGGATCCTGTAGATGTCGAAGACATGATCATCTATGTGATATGTGTAACGGTCAGGCTCTTCAATGGAATACAGGTGGTCCTTAAGGGAAGGAATTCCCGAGAAGGCATCCAAGTAATCATATCCTGTCTTTCCGACGTAGATTGTTGCAACATTACCATATTCTGTAAAACTGTATACGAACTCTCTGGCATAAGCGGAAACAGGATACTGAAGAAGTATAAGCAGGAGCATGAGTATTATCACGGCAGCAGACCTTAACAATGATGAAAGTAATAAGCTTCTTCGTTCCATATCCTGGTGTATGAAGAGGGCGCTTCGTATCTTTTCCTCATAGTCAGGGATAGAGGCTCTGTCGGTGTCTTCCTGATTCAAATGTATCTCAGGTAAAGAGCTGTCCTTGTAAAAGGAAGACAGTTTCTCATCGATAGTCATTCTTTCATTCTTATTTCTCATAGTTCAGTTCCTTTCTTAAGAATCTCATTCCCCGGTATATCTTTCTTTTCACTGTTGAGATGTTCATCCTGTAGATCACTGCCAGCTCAGCGAATGTATATTCCAGAGCATAGTGATAGAAAACAAGTTCATATAAGTGTGGATCGTGCTCCTTCAGTCTATGAAGGGCAATGCTCATGTCGATCATGAGCGCATCCTGAGGATCAGTTGGATAGTATGCATCACCAAACTGGTCGGATGCCATGTATGTGGTCCTTTTTATATGTTTTGAGGAATACCTGTCGGCAGCCTTATGATGGATAACTGTTCTCAGCCATTTCTTTATCTGAGGTTCCTCAAGGCCTTTGAGTCTGGGCCAGTGCTTTGATATCTCCAGGACAAGCTCGGACAGAAGGTCGTCTCTGTATGTCATGTCATAACAGCGAAGCTCAGAAAATATGCAGTACTCTATGTATTCCCTGTAGGTACTGCATAGCTCAATTATCATATGGTTTCTTTCGCTGACATCTGACATCGTTCATTTCCTTTTATACTGATATGTTCAATTATATATGAAAGGGTATCGGTTTTGTACATATAAGACCTGCTACGGAATGTCAGAAATAGTTAAAAGAAAAACT
>CACZNR010000124.1 GCA_902782475.1 uncultured Eubacteriales bacterium | reverse complement strand
GCAGCTGGTGTTGATGATTTTTGCTCTTCAGACTTTGATGGCTCTGGAGTTGGCTCAGCAGACTTTGAAGGCTCAACCTTGCTGCTAGCTGGTGTTTCTTCTTTCTTGGTGCATGCTACGAACATTACTGCTACCATAGCAAGAGCAAGAACAAGTGCTAAAACTTTTTTCATTTTTTCATTTTCCTTTCTCTATATTTGGTATTTTAGCCTTGATTATTTTAAGTTACTTCAATATATTATTCAACACTTTCTTCACTTTTTCTTCCGATTACCTTAAATATGATTCAATATTTACTTTAACAGCTATAACTTTATTACAATAATGTAATATATTCTGGTCTTGCATTCACCCGCCATGATGATATTTCATACTGTCCCCTGTCCTGTATCTAACACAGGAAGGCATAAAAAAACGGCTGTATGAATCACCATACAGCCATTTTGCTATCATTTCAGATCAGAAACTTCAGATCATTCCTCATCGTCAACTACTGTAGAGTTCTCTATGACTTTCTGAGCAAGGTTAGCAGGCATCTCTTCATATCTTGCAAACTCGATATCAAATGAGCCTCTTGCCTGTGTCATTGAACGGAGGTCTGTAGCATACTTGACCATCTCGCTCATTGGAACTTCAGCTTCAACGATCTGACCGTCCTCATAAGGATTCATTCCGAGGATCCTGCCTCTTCTTCTGTTCATATCACCGATGATGTCGCCCATGTACTCATCCGGGATATATACCTTTACCTTTCCGATAGGCTCAAGGATCACTGGATCAGCCTTAGCGCAGGCAGCCTTGTATGCAAGCCTTGCAGCTGATTTGAATGCAACTTCCTTGGAGTCGACCGGGTGATATTTTCCGTCGAAGAGCGTAGCTCTGATATTTACCATTGGGTATCCTGCAAGAACACCATGTACGATGCTCTCTCTGAGTCCCTTTTCAACTGCCGGTATGAATTCCTTCGGAACTACACCACCGACGATGGCATTCACGAACTCGAAATCAGCACTTCCGTCCCTGATCGGTTCAAACCTTATGCTTACGACACCGAACTGTCCAGCACCACCGGACTGCTTCTTATGTCTTCCTTCAGCTTCTGCGGTCTTCTTAATGGTCTCTCTGTAAGCTACCTTTGGTTCGCTGAGCTGAGCTTCAACACCAAACTTGTTCTTTAACTTCTGGCATGTAACTTCGATGTGCATTTCGCCCATACCGTTAAGGAGCATGTCTCCTGTTTCAGCATTCTTTGTGATGGAGATCGTTGGATCTTCTTCCTCAAGTCTGTGGAGTCCTGAGAATACCTTCTCTTCATCGCCCTGCTTCTTTGCTGTTACTGCAAGTGATATGCATGGCTTGTTGAATGCGATAGGATCGAATGTAAGCTTTGCAGCTGCATCAGTAAGGGAATCACCTGTGCCTGTGAACTGAAGCTTTGAAAGTGCGAATATGTCGCCTGCCTTTACTTCTGCGATGTTCTCCAGGTTCTTACCTCTCATTATGGTGATGTTTCCGAACTTCTCTGCCTTGTCCTGAGTTACGTTATAGAGTGGAAGACCTGCCTTGATGGAGCCCCTGAGGACCTTGATGATGTTGATCTTTCCAACGAACTGGTCAGCTATGGTCTTCATTACCTGAGCTGCGAACGGGCCGTTGTCCTTTACTGAGACTTCTACGTCATTTTCTGACTGATCGACTGCATGTACTGCAGGAGCATCAGCTGCTGTAGGCATGATGGAAACGAGTCCGTCCAGCATTTCCTTGATACCCTTGTCCTCTACTGCGGAACATACGAATACAGGGAAGATCTCTCTCTGCTTGATGCATGTCTTGAGTCCGTTGAATATCTCATCCTGGGTGATCTCTTCTTCCATGAAGAACTTCTCCATGAGTTCCTCATCGCTTGCTGCTGCATTCTCGATAAGGTTCTGTCTGTAAGCCTCAACTTCATCAGCAAACTCTGCAGGTATCTCGCATTCCACGTCCTTTCCGTTCTGGAACATGAATGCTCTGTTCTCAAGGATGTTGATGTATCCTTCGAATTTACTGTCTATCATGATAGGCATTGAAACAACTGTTATTCCGTTGCCTAATTTTTCCTTTATTGCTGCTACTGTCTTTCCGAAATGAGCATGTTCCTTGTCCATCTGGTTAACAGCAAAAGCTACTGGTTTTCCGAATTTCTTCGCATTTGCAAAAGCCTTCTCTGCTCCGACTTCCAGTCCTGCTGCTGCGTTTGCAACTATCAGGGCGCTGTCTGCCATTGCAAAAGCCTCTGTTGCTTCACCTTCGAAATCGAAGTATCCAGGTGCATCTATGAAATTGAACTTGTTGTCCTTCCATTCAAGAGGTGCTACACCTGCACTCAAAGAGAAACCTCTTCTTATCTCTTCAGGATCAAAGTCTGTAGTGGTATTACCGTCTTCAACTCTGCCCTTTCTGTCGATAGCCTTGGCATTGTATAAGAAAGATTCAACAAGAGTGGTCTTACCATCTCCACCGTGACCTACTACTGCGATATTCCTTATCTTATCCGCACTATATACCTTCATTTCATTCCTCCTACAACTGTTACAAATATATGTGAAAAAATCCATATAGCCTATGGAAAACCTTATTCAAGTCTCAACCTTTTTAATTATAATAGAAATGAGTATAAAAGAAAATAGACTTTTTTATGCCCCTCATGAGATAATTTTATCAGTAATAAAACAGGAGAATGACTATGATCTATGCAATTTATCTTAATCCTACTATAGACAAGACGATATATATCGATAACTTCGGCATCGGTGAGACCAACAGAGTCCAGTCTTCCATAACCCAGGGAGGCGGAAAAGCACTGAATCTTGCAAAGGTGCTCCATAATCTCGGCACTCCTGTGACCATATGCGGCATCGATACAAGTGACGGCAGCAGACCTATATACGAAGTTGCAAAGGGTATCCCCTGCTCATTCGTTACCGTTGACGGTGAACCGCGTACGAACATCAAAGTCGTAGACAAGGTAAGCTCTGTTACAACTGAGATAAATGACAAGGGTCCTGTGGTCGACAGTGAACATTTAGAGAAAGTCCTTTTCGGACTTGCTGACACTGTCAGTGAAGATGATTTCGTGGTACTTACAGGTTCCCTGCCCCTTGGATGTCCGAAGGACTATTATGCCCAGATGATAGCAAGGCTCAACTGCAAGGTAGTTGTGGACGCATCAGGAGAGGCTCTTGTACAGGCAGTAAAGCAGAAGCCGTTCCTCATAAAGCCAAACCTTGATGAGCTCTCACAGCTTACAGGAGAAAAATACAGTTTCTCAGAGCTCACAAAGGTCATAGAGGACACAAGAAAGGTCCTTGCAGGTGGCATCACTGCAGCCATCGTATCCATGGGAAAGGACGGAGCAGTGATAATAGACAAGGATGCCTGCTTCTATTCAAAGCCAGTGGTCAAAAAGCCTGACTCAACTGTGGGTGCAGGAGACTCAATGCTTGCAGGAGCCATGAGCGTATTCTTCGAAGGCTACGACATAGAAAAAGCTCTTAAGGTAGGCACGGCTTCCTCCGCAGCTACCATATCACTTCCGGGAACCACACTTGCAGGCAAGGAAGACATAGAAAAGATGATGAACAACGTAACTATCGAGAGGATCAGATGAAGACATACAGGGTAACAGTTCCTGCTACCAGTGCAAACATAGGATGCGGATTCGATTCCTTCGGGGTAGCATTATCACTTTCAAATACGGTCATATTCCACGAGGACAGTTCTCTTGATATAGAACTTGAGACTCAGGATGACAGGATACCTCTTGATGAGAGCAACATGATATACAGCTCTGCCCTTTATACAGCAGAGAAGTTTTCACGTTCCCTGCCCCCTGTACATCTTTTCCAGCAGGACCACATACCATTCAGCAGCGGCATGGGCAGTTCAGCTGCCTGCATAGTTGCTGGCATACTCATTGCTGATACACTTCTGGATCTGGGACTTTCAGATGAGCAGAAACTTGAGATAGCAACCGAGCTTGAAGGACACCCTGATAATGTTTCTCCTGCCATATTCGGAGGCTTCTGCATTACAATAAACAGTGATTCAGGATTAAGGGTAACCAGGATACCTGTAAAAGACGATCTTAAGCTCGTGATATGTCATCCACATCAGACAATATCCACCGATGAAGCAAGAAAAGTGCTGCCTTCTTCATATGACAGAAATGTTGTTGTCTCAAATATAGCAAGAGGAGCACTGTTGATACATTCTCTTCATTCAGGAGATTATTCAGTACTTAGAGATTCACTTGCAGACAGGATACATCAGCCTTTCAGGAAGAAGCTCATCACTGATTATGAGATCATAGAAAGATCCTCTTATGAAGCCGGTGCTCTTGGTGTATGCATCTCAGGTGCAGGTCCATCAGTTCTCATCTTTTCAGACGAGGAGCATCTCCAGGCTATCCTATCTGCACTCGGAAAAGCCGATTCAGCAATCGGTTTTGATGTTTATACTCTGTCAGTAGACAATCATGGAGCTACTGTCAGCGAAATGCCATAACACTTTGACATTGCCACTGCCTTTTAATATAATTAGAGACCGAACGCGGATGTGGCGGAATTGGCAGACGCGCTAGACTTAGGATCTAGTGGGTATCCGTGCAGGTTCAAGTCCTGTCATCCGCACCATGACAGAATGCCTGTTTCTCACGATCAGCATTCTGTTTTTTATTTTGTTGACATCATCATCGGGCTTATCATTATCTGTATCACCCCATATATCTTATGTCTTTTGGTGATCTTAGTACACAGGATATATAATCTTTTCGGAGGATCTTTATGAAGATACATTTTTTCAGATCAGTATGGGAAGATACCATCATCCTGCAGGACAATGATAGTGCTGCCTTTATCGATACAGGGCTTGAGAGCCGTTTTCTTGAGATACCTCCATACCTTGAAGCACTTGGGATCAGGCATATAGAGTTCATACTGCTTACAGTATTACGCGCCGGGAAAGCCCACTACTTTAGTG
>CACZNR010000123.1 GCA_902782475.1 uncultured Eubacteriales bacterium | reverse complement strand
TCTTGACAGTATATCAGAAATCAGAAAAACACTTTTTGTGAAAGGAATTGCACCAAATAGATGATAAGGAAATACTGGAAGAACGGCAGAAGATAATATCAAACTTAACTGCTACAAGGTTGTAAAAAAGGTCTTTATCAGAAGGAACTGGCGATTATCCTAGGAACACAAAAATCCAATGTGTTAAGAATAGAGAGTGGCTTGCAGGATATAGCCACTACGTATTAGATCCGAAAATGAGCTGAATCATGGAAAATACGTAAGGTAACAGAAAAATTGACAAAGCCAAACGGCTAAATTATAATCAAGAAAAGTAAATTTAGCCGAACTAACAAATTTTTGCCTTTGTAATGCAAAATAAGCCGTTCGGAGAAGGAGATAGTATGGTTTATACAAATGCAAAGGAGTTTGGAGAGCTTATAAGACAAAGAAGAAAAGAACTAGGATATACTCAATCGTTTCTTTCTGAATTCAGTGGGTTGAGTATCAGCTTTCTTTCGGATTTGGAAAACGGAAAGAAAACCATACAAATGGAAAAAGCAATATTGGTCGCAAATTTATTGGGAATGGATTGCAGAATTGAAAATAGAGAGTGATAAATGGAATATATAGTTAATATACAAATAAATGGCAGGTTTATTAATGTAGGAAAAATAATTGGTAATGATAGTTCAAAAGCAGTATTTGAGTACGATTCAGATTATTTGCTGAATAAGGAATCCAGGGCAATCTCGCTGAGTTTACCACTTCAAAAGGAGAGCTTTTCACCGGAACAAACCAAAAGGTATTTTGAGGGTTTACTTCCGGAAGGATTTACAAGGAAAGCAATTTCAGAATATCTACGCCTGGATGAACTAGATTATATCAACATTCTTTACCATTTGGGACGAGAATGTATAGGAGCATTGCAAATCGTTCGACAGGGTGAAGACATAGATAGCAGATACGAATCATTGAATTTGGACGATATAAAACGACTGGCAAATGAGGGTGTTACGGAATCAGTTGCAATGGTGATAGGCTCAAGATTGTCACTGGCCGGAGCAACGGGAAAGGTTGGATTATATCTGGATCCTGTAAAAGGTAACTGGTATCTTCCAAAAGGAGTCGCTCCAAGTACACACATAGTTAAACAGAGTCATGTAAGGTTGAAACAGATTGTTCAAAATGAGTATATATGTACAGTCACTGCAAAGAATTGTGGAATTACTGTACCAGATACTTTTGTAATCGATATTGGTAAGGGGAAAGATGAAGATATATTGCTTGCATCAAAACGTTATGATCGATACTTTCCTGAGCAGGCAGATACTATTGAAAACTTACTATTACCTGAAAGATTGCATCAGGAGGATTTTGCTCAGGCTTTGGGAATTCCATCCTATATGAAGTATGAGAATGATAATGATAATGAGTATCTTAAAGTTATGTTTGAATTATTAAGAAAGTACTCATCACGTCCTGTACAAGATTGCATGGAATTATGGGACAGAATAGTATTCAATTATCTGATCGGAAACACAGATGGACATTTGAAAAATCATTCTCTCCTATATAGTTCAGACATGAAGAGAATAAGACTAGCACCGGCATATGATATAGTCAATACTACCGGATATACAGGTATGACACATAACATGGCTTTTTCAATAGGAGGAGTTACAAAACTCGATGATATAACACGCGATTCATTTGTTTCAGCTGCAAAGGATGCAGGAATAGGTGTACGGCATGCTATGGAGAGATTTGACAGTTTGGTATCGAGATTCGTACAAGCATTGGATAAGGCAAGTGTGTTGTTGGAAAATCAAGGGGTTCAGGGTGTAGAAAACTTAAGAAAAAGGATACTTGAGACTGGAGGAATACATTTATATTTAAGGACAAAATCAAGACAGGAGAAGAGTTATGAGAACAAAGAGCGATGACAGGTCTCATTCTCTACATATGATAATGTCATGTCAAAAAAGAAAAGAAGTCATCCTGCAGGATGGCTTCTTTTGTAATGATCTATATACTATTAGAATAGTGAGAAGTTGATAAACAACTGTGCACAGAGTGATGCAACAAGTGATACAACAGTTATCTGAGTATTGATGGAAGGTCCTGCAGTATCCTTGAAAGGATCTCCTACTGTATCGCCGATAACTCCGGCCTTATGAGCTTCAGATCCTTTTCCACCATAATGACCTGCCTCGATTCTCTTCTTTGCATTATCCCAGAGTCCGCCTGCATTATCCATAAGTACAGCAAGGAGAAGACCTGAGATTATGTTGCCTGCAAGATAACCGCCTACAGCATTTACTCCGCCAACAAAACCTACAACCAAAGTTGTTAATATAGCAACGAGACCTGCAGGTATGAGTTCCCTGAGAGAACCCACAGTAGCGATATCTATGCACTTGTCATATTCGGGTTCAACACCTTCTTTGCCTTCCTTGAGGCCGTCTATAGTGTTGAACTGCCTGTGTATCTCCTTTACCATCTTCTGGGAGTTCCTGTTAACACCCATCATCAGCATAGCAGAGAATACCGCAGGTACAGCAGCTCCTATGAGCATACCGAACATGACGATAGGATCCATGAGGTCAAATCCCTTAAACGGTACGCCTGCCTTTTCAATGATCTCTGCAAATGCAGCAAGAAGTGAGATGACTGTAAGACCTGCAGCACCTACGGCAAATCCCTTCGTGATTGCTTTTGATGTGTTGCCGGCAGCATCGAGCTTGTCGGTTATGTCTATTACATCATCCCCGAGCTCACCCATTTCCGCAAGACCTCTTGCATTATCAACTATAGGTCCATATGCATCGTTTGATATGATCATTCCTACTACTGAAAGCATACCGATCGCAGCTACTGATATTCCCATAAGTGCATAATCTCCTCCAAGAGGTTCACAGAGCTTGTATGCACCAAGTGCAGCGAGGCCGATGCCTGCAAGGGAAGGGAATGAAGACAGGAGCCCGTATGAGAATCCTGACAGTATGGTGAAAGCAGGACCGCTCTGGCTTGCTTCTGCCACCTTGTCTACAGGCTTCTTGTCATCGCCTGTAAAGAAGTCGCTTGTAACGCCGATTATGACACCTGCTATCATTCCTATAACAGCAGCTCCCCAGAGCCTCAGTTCGAATCCTTCAAGCATGCATGCGGCAAATGTGAAGACTGCAAAAAGGATACAGGTGAGATATGTACCACCATTAAGTGCTTTTCCTGGTTCTCCATCTTCCTTAACTCTGGCAACAAGGACGCCTATTATAGAAGCCAGAAGTCCAAGTGCACCGAAGCAGAAAAGAAGGTTCATCTGACCAAGTGCTGCTGCTATGGTCATTGAAGCGGCATATGAAGCAACATTGGAGTCGAAGAGGTCTGCGCCCATTCCTGCAACGTCGCCAACATTATCACCAACATTGTCTGCAATGACTGCAGGGTTTCTCGGATCATCTTCAGCTATGCCAAGCTCTACTTTTCCTGTGAGGTCAGCAGCTATGTCTGCCGTCTTGGTGAATATTCCACCTCCTGCCTTTGCAAAAAGCGCGAGGGAGCTGGCACCAAAACTGAATGCAAGCACGATATCCGGATTTCCAGTCAGAAGATATATAAGTGCAGGGCCAAGAAGGGAAGTTGATACTACGGCCATGCCCATTACTGCACCACCTCTGAAACCTGCCATGAACGAAGGAGAAAGTCCTCTTTTGGCAGCAAGGCTGGCCTTGACATTTGCTATCGTAGCAATACTTATTCCCACTGCACCGGCTATACCTGAGAATACTGAACCGAGAACGAAGAAAACAGCCCTAATAAGATTATCTGTTATGCTCCCGATCCAGAAAGGAGAAGGATAAAACAGGATAATTATCACGGCTACTACTGAAACGAAGATCCCCAGGATCTTGTACTCCCTTTTCAGGAAGGTGAAAGCACCCTTTCTGATGAGAGTACCTACTTTGTCAAGTTTTCCGGATGCACCTTCGAGTTTTGATACCCACATATAGAAATATGCAGCAACACCCAGTGCAAGAACGGAGACTATGACAGAAATGATTACCCAATCCATAAGTTGCCTCCATAAATTTAATACCTGCTTTAATTATAAATTCTTTAAGATGTCCGCACAACAAAAAAAGGATCCGGTCAGATCATTTGATGAATATATCTTAAAAGCTGGAATTAAGAACTCCATTTTTTAGCTATAATATGGATATTGGAAGAAACACTTACAGCGGGGATCTATTTTTGTGTTTAATAAAGACTATACAGACGTTGATATCATAATTGGTGCATTGAAAAAGGAATTCGAAGGCAGGAGAAAAAATGGTCTCTATTCTTTATTTCAAACTGTTTTTGCATATCATTCAAATCATATAGAAGGAAGTAACTTGACTGAAAATCAGACAGCATTCCTGTTTGATACAGGAACACTTGGTGGGGATAATGTTTATTACAGAGTTAAAGATATAGAAGAAGCTCAGGGACATTTTCTCATGTTCGATCATATGCTCAAATCATTTGATGAACCATTGTCGGAGAAGATGATAAAATCTTTTCATTATTGCTTAAAAGCCGGTGTGTTTGAAGATAAGCTAAATGGATACGCCATTGGTGAGTATAAAACTCTTATGAACAGGGTGGGAACTATCACAGCAGCTCATCCTGATGAAGTACCATATCTTATGGAGCTTCTGATAAGCGGTTATATGAACCAGAAGTTTCAGAAAAAACAGTATAAAGACATATTAAGATTTCACGTTGAGCTTGAAAAGATTCATCCCTTTCAGGATGGTAATGGCAGGGTAGGAAGGATCATAATGTTCCGTGAGTGTCTGAAGAACGATCTTTTTCCTATTATAATAAGAGATATTGATTCTATGGAGTATAAACATGCTGTTGGAATCGCACAGACAGAGAATGATATTTCTGCCCTTCAAAATATAACAGAAAAGAGCATTATGGCATTAAAAGAAGAAGTTAAGCCCTATATTGAAAATTTCAGGGATAATCTAGAACTAATAATTGATTATATTCCTGAAAGGACAGGAAATGAAAAAGAGATGGAAGGAAGATGACCGATCCATCAGTATCTCTGTCAATACAATACAGCTGCTGATATCTGCTTTGAAAGGGAAAGAAGGACTTTTGCCATTTCAGCACGATTCTTTTTTACATTTGCTGTAAGTCCTGTAAGGGAGATGGTGCCGGAAATGAAACTGTTGTAATGTGAAAATATCGGGACAGCTATTGCAGATATGCCGACATAAAGCTCATCTTCCTCGTATGAGATACCATTTTTTCTGATCACAGAAAGATCATGCTGGAGTTTTTCAGCACTTGATCTTGTCTTTGGAGTGAATGAAGTAAGAGTCTTACCCAGTAAGAACTTTTCAAGTTCATTGCTGTCCATATATGCAAGGACGATCTTACCACTGGCGGAAGCATGCAGCGGTATCCTGGAGGAGGTCTTCTGTATTATGAACGCACTGTCAGTCGGTGATGTATGATCGATAACAAAAAGCTCATTTTCATCAATGGTAAAAAGCGTACCGTTTGACTGATATCTGTCACTCAAGGCCTGAAGCTCATCGTGTGCAAAATCGGCTATGGCATTACGTCTTGCATATGGAGCAAGGGAAGCCTTTGCAAAGAGTTCAGGGCCCAGCATGTACTGTCCGGAACTGTTCTGGGAGATGTAACCGTTGTTCCTGAGGGTGTTTAGGATCCCATGTACGGTACCTTTGTTAAGATTGACCCTGGAACTGATCTGGGAAAGCGTAAGTGCACTGGTGGCTGCTGTAAAGCAGTTCAGTATGTTTATGGCACGCTGTACTGACTGTATCTGTTTTCCTGTAATTACACTGCTTCTGGCTGTGTCTGCAGAATTATCTCCCATGGCTCTTCTCCTTATCGTTTGATAATGTCAAAAAGGTGTTGACTACAATTGACATTATAATACGCGTTTTCTAAACTATCAATGGAAGGCAGGAAAGCCGATGATTACAGCAGAATGCTGTGAGATAAAATTTATAAATGTTTAAGAGGAGAAAAGAAAATGAGAGTACAGTTTGCAGTTGATTGTCTTACACTGGCACAGGGTCTGAAGCTTGCGGAGGAAGTCAGGGACTATATCGAGATAATCGAGCTCGGTGAGGAATTCATAGCAAGATACGGTCATATGGCCATAAGAGAATTCAAGAATGAATTCCCAGAGAAGAAGATACTTGCTGACATAAAGATCATGGACTCAGGTTACAAGGTAGGACTTCCATGCCTGGAAGCCGGAGCTGACATCATAACAGTGTGTGCAAGAGCCAAGGAAAAGACCATTGCAGAGACCATAAGAGCATGCAGGGAGACCGGAAAGGAATGCTTCGTGGACCTCGTGGCAGTACCAGACTACAAGGAAGTTGTTGACATGATAAACCGTCTTGGACCGGACTATGTATGTGCACATCTTTCAGGTGATGATTCAAGGGATGGACAGGCTAAGACCACAGAGAGACTTGAAGCAATGTTCAAGGAGATCTCAGAATGCAATTTCAATGCGAAGCTTGTTCTTTCAGGTGCCATCAAGGTGGAGAACATAGAAGCCATAAAGAAGGTAAATCCATATCACATCATAGTTGGAAGAGCCATCAAGGAAGCAGAAGATCCGGCAGCTGTTGCAAGGACATTCTTTGAGGCATGACAAAAGCGATCCAAATGCCCGCTGGTACTTCACTGGCGGGTATTTTTATATCTTTCAGAAAAAAGTATAATAATTGAGAATAGAGATTTAAAACAGGAGGCACATTATGGGTGATACCAAATATCTGCTGGCTCATGATTTCGGGACCAGCGGTGACAAAGCTACACTATTTACCACAGAAGGAAAATTCGTTGCCACAAAGACTACGGGATATCCTTCAATAACCCTTTCCAACGGAGGGGTCGAGCAGGATCCAAAGGACTGGTGGAACTGCTTCTGCGAGACGAATAAGGCTCTGTTGAAGGGCATAGACAACAAGGACGTTCTGGCTGTAGGTTTTGACGGGACGTATCCGAACTGTCTCTGTATAGATAAGGACGGAAAACCACTTAACAATGCATATATATGGCAGGATGTAAGGGCAGTCAAGGAAGTTGAAGAACTTCAGGCCATGATACCCAAGGAAACTCTCCTCTGTAACTATGAAGGGATCATAGGAGCAAATGAGACTCTTCCAAAGATATACTGGATAAAGAAAAATGAACCTGAGATATTTGAAAAGACAAGGATGATCTTCCCGTGCTGCCAGGACTATATCATATTCAAGCTGACAGGTGTGTCTGCCACAAGCTTTGCAGCAGCAGCAAACAC
>CACZNR010000122.1 GCA_902782475.1 uncultured Eubacteriales bacterium | reverse complement strand
GGGCAAAAAACACAGCAAAAAGCGGATAGACCTCTCCTTTGATGAGTGGAACGTATGGTACCATTCCTCAGAGCAGGATAAGGAACTCTGGAAAAGAGACAAGTGGGGGAGAGCACTACCTCTGCTTGAGGATGTATATAACTTTGAGGATGCACTCCTTGTGGGAGCCATAATGATAACCCTCTTAAAGCATGCGGACAGGGTGAAGATCGCCTGCCTTGCACAGCTCGTAAACGTCATAGCACCCATAATGACCAGAAACGGCGGTGGATGCTGGGCACAGACCATCTACTATCCTTTCATGCACATGTCCAGATATGGAAGAGGTACAGCCCTTAAGATGATCCTTGAAAGTCCCAGGTATTCTGCAGGAAAGTTTGACGATGTACCTGTGGTGGACGGTGTGGCTGTGGCGACGGAAGACGGAGGGGTCAGCATATTCTGCATAAACAGGGACCTTAAGGAGGACGCAGTCATGGACATGGATCTCAGGTCCTTCGGTGATCTCAGGATGAGTGAGCACATCGTGATGCATAACGATGATGTGAATGCAGTAAACACTGAAAATGATCCGTATAATGTGTTCCCAAAGAACATGGATACTGAAGATATGGACGGCGGAAGGGTACAGGTGAAGCTTCCTGCCCTAAGCTGGAATGTTATAAGATTCAGTAAAGCCTGAAAGACGGGATAGATAAAGGCCGAAGTAATTACCTCCGGCCTTTTTATAATACCCATCATTTCATGAGATCTGTGAGCTTCCTGGAATAGAAGAAATCATGGGCCATGGCATCAAATTCCTCCCACATTGGAAGTGTCTGGCACTGGTCTTTCCTTGGACAGTTGAAGGATGCATCGCTCATGCATGCAACAGGAGCAAGAGTCCCTTCAGTGAGCTCCAGTATCTCTCCCACAGTATATTCGGAAGGCTCTCTCAAAAGCCTGTATCCGCCTCCTTTTCCGGAAGTCCCTGCAAGAAGGGAACCGTTCACCAGGTCCTTTACTATTATCTCAAGGTATTTCTTTGAGATGCCCTGACGCTCTGCTATGTCCTTCAGTGGTATGTAACTGTCATTTCCGTTTTCTGCCAGGTCCAGCATGACCCTTATGGCATAACGTCCTCTTGTGGAGATCATATCCATCCCTCCTTCTGTTTCACCTATTATACTACAGGATAAATAGGTGAGTAAACAGCTATTTACCTATTGACATAGTAGGTAAATGGAATTATACTTGCCTTGATAAAAATGAAGGAGATACAAGATGATCTATGCTGACAATGCGGCCACCACGAAGATGAGCAGAGTGGCCATAGATACCATGATGGAATGCATGGAAAAGAACTACGGAAACCCTTCAAGCCTCTATTCCATAGGGCAGGAGGCAAAGGAGATCCTGGAAGATGCAAGAAAGACTGTTGCGGAAGTCATAAACGCTGATCCTTCCGAGATATATTTCACATCCGGAGGAAGTGAAGCTGACAATCAGGCTCTTCTTACGGCTGCAAGGCTCGGAAAACAGAAGGGAAAGATGCATATCATCTCTTCAGCCTTTGAGCATCATGCTATACTCCATACCCTGGACAGACTGGAACTGGAAGGCTTTGAGATAACCCTTCTGGATGTCCATGAGGACGGACTTGTAAGACCTGAGGAGCTTGAAAAGGCAATCAGGGATGACACATGTCTTGTGACCATAATGTATGCGAACAATGAGATCGGCACCATCCAGCCCATAGCGGAACTCGGTGAGATCTGCAGGAAAAAGGGAGTCCTGTTCCATACTGATGCAGTACAGGCTGTTGCACACATCCCTATAGATGTTAAAAGGGAGAACATAGACATGCTCTCTTCTTCTGCTCACAAATACCATGGACCAAAGGGCGTGGGATTTCTCTATGTGAGAAAAGGCATAAGGGTGGCTAACCTCATAGAAGGGGGAGCACAGGAACAGGGAAAACGTGCAGGGACCGAGAATGTTGCGGGAATAGCAGCCATGGCAGCTGCCATTAAAGAAATGGCTTCGAACATGGAAGAGAATGCTGAAAAGCTTAAGAAGCACTGCGACCGTCTCATAGAAGGCCTTAAGGAGATACCACACAGTGCACTCAACGGTGATCCCGTGAAGAGGCTGCCGGGAAATGTGAATTTCTGTTTTGAGGGCATAGAGGGAGAATCTCTGCTGCTGCTCCTTGATGACAAGGGCATAGAGGCTTCATCTGGAAGTGCCTGTACCTCGGGATCTCTTGATCCGAGCCATGTGCTCCTTGCAATAGGCAGGATACATGATGTGGCACACGGGTCCCTGAGACTGTCCATAGGAGAAGACTTAACTGACGAGGACACGGAATACATCATCTCTTCAGTCAGGGATACAGTGGAGTACTTAAGGAGCTTCTCTCCTGTATGGAGGGATCTTATGGAAGGAAAAAAGGAATTCATCCTGTAAGGAGGGAACATATATGGCATTATACAGTGAAAAGGTTATGGATCATTTCAGGAATCCCAGGAACGTGGGAGTCATAGAGGATGCAAACGGCATAGGAGAAGTCGGAAACGCAAAATGCGGAGACATAATGAAGATGTATCTGAAGATCGAGGATGACATCATAAAGGATGTGAAATTCGAGACCTTCGGATGCGGAAGTGCCATAGCTTCAAGCTCAATGGCTACAGAGCTCATAAAGGGTCAGCCTGTATCTGAAGCAATGAAGCTTACGAACAAGGCAGTTGCAGAAGCCCTTGACGGACTTCCGGCATACAAGATGCACTGCTCAGTCCTTGCCGAAGAGGCTATCCAGAGCGCTCTTGAGGATTACAGGAACCGTAAGGAGAATAAATAAGGCTCCTCCCGAGTCTTTATAGATACTCAACACGAAAGGTGTACCCGGAATGGATACACCTTTTTCATTTCCCTTATACTTATGATCTGGTTCACTTTTTTTATGATGTGATCATAAAAGGGAAGTATAATGTTAAGGAAGGGAGCTTTATCATGGAAGACAGCAGGATGAACAGGGATGAGATAAAAAGCATACTTGACGGACTTGGCATGGACAGGAAAGAATTCATGGTCATAGCAAGCGGAGCACTGGTGCTTCGTGGCATCTGGGACGGAGCGGCAGATATCGATCTTGCAGTTACTGAGAAAGGCCTTGAAGAGCTGAGAAGGACTCATGAAGTAAGAGAGCCTGAACCCGGTCACTTCGAGGTGGGGGAAAGGGTCGAGTTCCGTGTAAGCGACAGGAATGAATGGATAACTGAGATCATAGACGGTTATCAGGTGCTTGATATAGAAGAGTATTTTATGATGCTGCTCTTCAGCGACAGGAAAAAGGACAGAGACAGGATACCTCTTGTGCAGGAGTACATAAGGAACAGGAAGTGACAGATACATGAGAAAACATTCTCTGAAAAGGATCATTCTTATCATGCTTACTGTGATTCTGCTTATAGTCCTTACTGCATGCAGCAGGAAGAGCGGGAAAAAGGATGATGTTCCATACAGCTCATCCATGAACGGAAAGAAAGAAGTTCCCGAAGCAGGGGATGAGATAAAAGACCTGAATGATACTGAGATCGGTGAATATGACATAAAGAACGTAATAAGAAAGCCTGATACCGATATAGAAGGGAAAAAGGTGGAAGTATATCTTAATTCCTTTTTCTGGCTGAAGGACGGAAAGGTCATATATATTGCTGAATGCTACTCCTTTGACAGAGAAGCAGAGGAAAATGATCTTGTAATAGTAGAGGACCACAGGGATGCTCCGATAGACTATCCTTATGATTACCGCAACAGGAATGACTTTAAAGACGGAACAGGACCTGATACTATAATTGACGATGAAGAGCCTGAAAGCTCCCATGAGAGCAGATGGTCGCACGTTTCCTCCTATGTGGAGGAGGATGAATTCGATGCCTGGATGTTTGAGGATCCTGATGATTTCTGGGATTATTACAGCGAGGACTTTGAGTGCTATGAGGAAGCAGAGGACTACTGGTACAGGCATCATGGGGACAGGGATGACGGATAGACCGGATCCGGAGCAGGGGAAAGGAGCAAAAAGGGATATGAAAAAATGGTATGACGAAGAATATGAATTCACAGTGGAGGTAGTTAGGTTCCTTCATGGAGATCACACGGAGAGATACTGCCGCAATGGCGAAGAGCCCGGGGATACATATACATGCACATATGGCTGTCCTGTGAACAAGGACGGATATGGCATATGCTCCAAGACAATGATGATGCTCTTTCCTCTGATGGAAGCCGTAAGAAGTGGCGGCGACCTTGAAAATGTCGGTGGAGACAGCAGGTATTCAAAGACAGTCGTCTGTCCCGATGGATGTGTCATATTCAGACTCACGGCCAGACCTCTAGGAAATGAGAATTTCCACAAGGGCAAATTCTGGGATTATCCGGATGAGACATGATCTCCCGGACACATAGAATGAAATACCTGTGATATTTAAGGCAAGTATCGTATAAAGACGTATTATTTATGCGTCTTTTTTTGTTATTTATTCATATATACAGCATAGATGAAATCCCATAGGATGACCCATATCCTTTTTTAATATGCAAAATTCGAATGATCATGAAGTAATTCATACGAAAAATTGCATATATCGGCATTATGACAAGGTAAAAATCCCGAAGGAACGGAAACATAATGAATAAAATGAAATAAAAAAATGCAAAAAGGTATTGATTTAATTATTTATGCGAGTATAATAAACGCTAATTAATGTTTTGGTATTATTAACAAACGAAAAGGAGGATTTGTGTAATTATGAAGACATTAGGTAAATTCTT
>CACZNR010000121.1 GCA_902782475.1 uncultured Eubacteriales bacterium | reverse complement strand
GGACATACTTGACCAGATGAACATGAATGAACGTATCATCTATCCGGGACTTGACGGGATAGCCAGATGGATAGGAAGACATTATTACGTTAAAAGATGAATGAAAGCTCAGCATAATGGGTTAAAGGATGGTTTGAACCGGGTACTTTGTGTGCCTGGTTCTTTTTTATGGTTATAGCATATTGTATAATATTTTAAGAAAAGAAAAACAGCAGCTAAAGGTGAAATCATGAAAAATAAAATGATCCGCACATTGTGTCTTGTTGCCTGCATCATCATGGCAGTTTCAGTGCCTGCAGGATGCACCAAAAAGAACGGGGAAGACAAAAAGGGAACTTCTGAAAATATCACTATCGATAATGTCAGGGACTACATAGTGGGTATAGATGAGCCCGTGGAACTTGAAGATGAAAAGAAGGTCCCTCTCATTAATTTTGATAATGCCGCCACTACACCTTCACTTCAGCCTGTAATGGATGAGATAGAAGAAGAGATGAAGATGTATGGCTCCATAGGAAGAGGCACTTCACAGAAATCAGACCATTCAGCAGATGTTTACGACAATACCAGAACAAAGATACTAGACTTTTTAAATGCCGATGAGGAAAAGTACACCTGCTTCTATGTCAACAGCACGACGGATGGCCTCAATAAGCTGGCCTCAGCACTTGTGGAGAGCAAGGATGATCTTGTCCTTGCTACACGTATGGAGCACCATGCAAATGATCTTTCCTGGAGGGAACGCTGCAAGGTGATATATGCCGAAGTGGATGACCAGGGAAGAATACGGTACGATGAGCTTGAAAGGCTCCTCAAGGAGAATGATGTAAAGTTCGTAACTGTAACGGCAGCATCAAATGTCACAGGTTATGTTACTGATGTTCACAGGGTAGCAAAGATGGCCCATGAGCATGGAGCAATGATTATAGTTGACGGTGCTCAGATAGTTGCACACAGGGAATTCTCCATGAAGGGCGAGACTCCGGAGGAGGACATAGATTTCTTTGTATTCTCTGCACACAAGATGTATTCTCCATATGGCGGAGGAGCTGTGGTGGGTCCATGGGAAGTCCTTGAGGAGCATATGCCGGAGTTTTATGGTGGTGGCACAATCACCATAGTCAAGGATTATGAACAGGAATATACCGTCGCACCAAACAAGTATGAAGCAGGTTCACCAAATTATCCCGGTGTGGTAGGGCTTGGAAAGGCTATAGATGTCCTTAGGAGCATAGGCTTTGACAAGATAGAGGAGCATGAGAAGGTCCTCAACAAGAGGCTCATAGATGGACTTAAGAAGATAGATGGTGTATACATGTACGGCGATGTTGAAAACATTGAAGACAGGGTAGGAGTCGTGACATTCAATGTCCATGATGCAAACTCTGCCTATGTTGCCCAGTATCTGGCTCAGCTTGGTGGTGTAGCTACAAGAAGAGGAGCCTTCTGCGCGCATCCGTATGTCTGGAGACTGATGGGCATATCCGATGAAGAGGTGGACGACTTTAAGGACTGCACCAGTGCAAACACCCCCGGAATGATAAGGATAAGCTTCGGTATCTATAACACTGAAGAGGAAGTGGACAAGTTCCTGGAGATACTTCCAAAGGCCATACAGAAGGCAAAGGAAGAACAGGACAAAGGCCCTGGAGTCATACACGAATACTGATAAGGTCATTAAACGGAAACAGACAGTTGAGGTCCGGGAATGGCATGATGTGACAGATCACAACGTAACCATACCCGGATCTTTTCTTCAGCCGTTATGTTATTGATTCCTGGTGTTCATATCTCTATTCGTATCCATCCGCTTTTGCTGATTATGATTCGTTTACAAGTTTTCCCGTTATGTGTTCGGGGATCAGTTCTATAAGAGCAGTTACATCGATAAGCGTATCGATCTGATCCTCGATATATTCCTCATCATCTATGAACTTGTAGCTTAACCTTCTGGCAAGATCGGCAGTGCGCTCCTTGTCCTCAACGACGTGGATCCTTCCGAATACTATCACGCTCTTTATATTGAGTGGCCATTCTCCTGGCTTCAGGAATCCACGGTCATATACGCAGAAAGAAGCCTTGTCGCATTTCTTTATTGAATCGATCTTGTGTCCGAACTTGCCGGAGTGGAAATAGATATTTCCGGTTTCCTCATCAAAGTACTGGTTTATGGGAAGGGCATATGGATAGCCATCATCACCCTGTACAGCAAGAACGCCTCGTTTCTCCTCAATAAGTAACCTGATGCACTCTTCTTTTGAAAGAGCCTGTTTACGTCTCGTTATCTCTCTGAACATTTCGGTATCTCCTTTTATCGTCATGATATGTGTGTCACATACAGATGTATTCCTGCTATCTCAGACTTCTGATCATGTTCTGTATATCGGCGTCCTGGAAGGACAATTCGATGAATTTTCCTTCCAGAGTGACAGATATACTGACTATGAAAACATTATCATCTGTTTCATATGAAATGTATTTGTAGACAGAACCCATGTACTGGGCTACCGTTACAGCATATTCTTTTCCTGATACGTCAACAGTACCGTCATCAGAATACAGCTGCATGTCATCGTGCCTTTTTACATATCCCTTATCATGTTTTTCAATGAGAATAAAGGGATAATGCGGGAAGTTTCCTTCTCCCAAAGGCAAGGCAGAGGTCTTTTCAATCTTCAGAAGGTCACTGCCATACAGATCGACCTGTACTCTGTCCTTGTATGGGGCCCATCCATCTGAGATGGTAAGACTGAAAGTGCCTGTATCATATCTGTCTTTTCCGGAACATCCGGCGATCAATAAAACTGCCATCAGAAAACAGATGAAAATCCTTCTCATATCTGATCCTCCTTTTAAAACCCGTTCACATTAATTATATCATCTGGTCAGGTGATGAAAGACAACTGTATCAGCAGTTTGCAGGGTGAACAGATCGATCAGATATCTTCTGTAGCATATGATCAATGATATCCGGTTTTTTATACTGTATATGAAGTGGTATAATCCTTATGACATCTGATAAGGAGGGTAAGCCTGTGAAAAAGAGGATACTTATATCTGCTGTCCTGTTGATACTGGCAGCAGCAGGGCTTTTAATAATTAAATCCGGACTTTTTGACAGACCTCCGGAACCGACAGAAGATGAAGTGATGCTGAAGGTCAGGCTTGATGTCAGTG
>CACZNR010000120.1 GCA_902782475.1 uncultured Eubacteriales bacterium | reverse complement strand
TGCTACACTTGCTACTGTGAACCTGATAGTATCACTTGTAGTAACACTTGGCTTAAGTAATATACTTGATACAAAAGACAATAAGAAACTGATAGTCACAGGTCTTTCAATACAGCTTATAGGACTTGTTACAGGCATATTCATCTCAAACCCTGTAATGGTCGTATTTTCAAACGTATTCTCTGGATTCGGATACAGCATTGCTTCTTCAGCAGCATATCCGGCATTTATGATGATAGATCCTGATAACGTCACTACACACGTTAACCGTGAACAGGGAGCACTCACCTTTGGTGCATTCGTTTCACCGCTTATAATGGCAGTGCTCATAAACACACTAGGTATCACCTGGAGGATAGCATATATCATATATGCCTGCACTTCAGCTTCACTGCTCATCTTTGCACTTACACAGAAGTCACCGGGAGTTCCTGAGAAGCATTTTGAGGATAAGACAGACGACAATGCTGAAAATACAAAGGAAGGGAAAAAGAAGATATTCTCGCCTTATTTTGTTTCAGTAGCTGCTGCGCTTACACTTTATATGATAATGGAAGCAGGAGTACTGATGTACTCAAAGGATTATTTCACTTTGAATCTTGACTATGTGCTTGGAGCATCGCTTTGCATCTCAGCCATAAGAGGTGGCATGACCATATCAAGGATGTATGGAGACAAGGTATTCAAGGACAAGATAAAGTTAAGCCTCGTAAGTATGATACTTACAGCTGCCTCTGTATTCATACTTTCATTCTCTAAGATAAATATCGTTTCACTTATAGCCATATTCCTCTTCGGAGTATTTTCCGGTGCTGTATGGCCGACAGTATTCAGCATGGGCCTTGTGACTGATAAGAGCATATCTGGAAAGCTTACAAGTATACTTCTAGTATGCAACACCATAGGTAATAACCTTGGAAATCTGATGACAGGAGCAATCATAGATAACACTTCTATTCCTACAGCATTCTTTGTGTCAGGAGTGGTAGGAATACTGTGTATACTTGCTATCCTTCTGGCTTCCAGATTCGGTAAGAAACAGGGTATATCAAGAACGAACTGATATAAAGAATCGTTGAGGATGGAGTTTTTACTTCATCCTTTTTCTTATCAAGAGTTATGCGTTAGAATGGTATTAAATTTTCCGGAGGATTATTTATATGGAATATAAAAAGATACAGACTGGTGGGATATCCTATCTATATAAGCTTGAAGGAACAGACCTATATTATGGCATAGACTATACGAGCGGAGACCTGTATGAAGCAGAGGAGCTCTATGCCATGGGGCATGAGATCAGAAAGAGCAGAGTGGTCTATGTAAGTTATCCTGAAGGTATCGTATATGAACCTATTAAAGCAGAGAACAGTCAGTATTTTGGAACTCCGATATATGATGATGGTTATATCTATTCTCTGATGGTGGATTTCAGGCAGAGAAAAATACTGGTCCACAGGATAACACCGGATATGAAAGGTATTGGACTGGAAGCTGAGATAGATCTGTCTGAAGTGAAGGACTGCTATAATCTGATGCTTGAAAGATCACCTGTATGTCTTTGCAGAAGAGGGCAGGAAAGAGATTTCCAGGTCATATGGCCTGATAAAGGAGCATTTACTATAGATGACACAGAAGAACTGAATTTCAGGGATGGAAACAAATTGTTATTCACAAAATGGTATGAAGATCCATATTACAGGGAAGAATCTGTAGTAAGGAGCTATCCTGATGGTAATAAACTGGATCAGTTCCGTGGTGATATAAAAGAGATGCCTGATGGTCAGAAATGGATACTTGACTGATAAAAAAGTTGAGACTTTTTCAAAGGTCAAGTATAATAGTGCTGTTTTGTAAGGGTAAGAGGTAGTTTAGAACAAGGAGACTTTATAGATGGAAGAGATTTTTAGTATTGATGCAGAAGATGATCAGTTTGCCTACAGGTATGACACACAGCTTCTTATAGATCGCCGTGATGAGGATCTGGACGAGGATGCGATAGCAGACTACATCACAGCTCATTTTGAAGGAAACTCACTGGTTGCAGCTGGAGATGAGGATCTTATAAAGATTCATTTCCATACCAATGAACCATGGAAAATCCTTGAATATTGCAATACTCTTGGAGAAATATACGATATAGTTGTTGAAGATATGATACGTCAGTCTAATGGATTGCAGGGCTGATTAGGAACGATTATTAAATGGGAGATTCTAAAAGAATCTCCTGTTTTATCTAGATTCTTCTTTGATTAGCCTTTCGATTCTTCTGACACATTCTTGTAAATCTTTTCTGATTTCTTTAGTCCAAAAGTGTATTGGAGTCCAACCTTTATCTATCAGCAAAGAGTCTTTTTTCCTATCTCTGTTAATATTTTCTTCGATTTTTTGAATCCAGTATTCTTTATTACGAACAAGTTTCTGTTTCTTATTATCCCAATCATATCCATGCCAAAACTCACCATCAACAAATACAGCTATGTTATATTTTTTGATTGCTATATCAGGAGAACCAGGCAATTTTTTATAATTTAAATAATACCTATATCTTTTGTGCCAAAGGGCTTTAGATAGCAAAACTTCTTCTTTACCTCTTTTAAGATGAACGTGGGACATTCTTATTGATGTTTCTATATTAGTATCATAATGACTGGGGTGCTTCATGATTATTCCCGAATAGTTTTATATTGTTTATAATAATTATAGTCAATTATATATAGGTTTGGAATTCTAACATAAAAAATAATAAGGTGATAAAATGTCTAATTATCATT
>CACZNR010000119.1 GCA_902782475.1 uncultured Eubacteriales bacterium | reverse complement strand
GTATGGCACGGAGGGCCCATTCGGGTTTGAAAGACGTAAGTCTCACGGCTGTACAAACCATCATTTCTTAGGAATCCCATGACTTTATTCGTGGGAGGATGTCAATATCAGGACAAGCGGTGATAAATGTGAAATGACAGATGAAGAGATAAAGAGATGGTACAGAGATAATATAGATTCACTCTTTGATCACAGATACGGAACACCGGAGATCGAAATAGAACTGGAGAGGAAAAAGATCTGAAAGATCATTTGCCGGTCATTGTTTCAGCATGCAGGATTATCTGCAGTGCAAGTCTTTTTACGGGGTCAGACAACTCGTTTCCCATAACAGCGTTGATCCTTGAAAGTCTGTCTATGAGACTGGATCTGTGGAGCATGAGCTCTTTTGCGGTCCTGGATATGGACATGTTGTTATCGAGATAGCTCGTCAATGTCTCTATATATGAGACCGGAGATGTGGAATCGTGCTCATACAGTTTCTTAAGACCATCCGTGTAGAAAAACCTGTGAGGGATATCTCCTGTAGCTCTCTCAAGCAATTTTTCAGTTATGTGATCTTCGAAAAAAGATATTTTTTCATCCGGCCTGCCTTCTGAAGCTGCTTTGGCCTGGAACAGTGAATACATGGAATCGTATATATCTGAAAAAGACTGGGATACACCGGCGTGCATCCTTACAGTATCAAGCACAGGGATCAGGATATCACTGATCTCTTCTTTTATCTCTCTTTGCTTGCGGTGGGGAATAACGGCGATCACTTCTTCGGCACAGGGAAATGAGACTGAACCGGGGACCTGTTGCTCTATGATGGAAGAGACATAGCCGCCTGGAAGAGGCTCGATACCCTTATCTGGTATTATGCAGGCAATTACCATCGTAGAAAAATGGTTATTCCTGCTTATGATCTGTCTCTGTTCGGGAGTGACAGTCTGACCATTTGTGAGATCGCGGAATATCTGACGCAGTGATTGATGTTCTCCTGCAAGGTGAGGTCTCTGCATGAAAGCCTGTTTTATTATCTCTGAAAAATACTGACACAGCTGTATGTCTGAAGACAATATATCCCTGAAGTCCCCAAAGACAGTGATGCAGCCAAGAAACTCATCCCCGTCGAATATGTTGATGGAAAGGGTGGATCTGTTCATAAGACGCAGGAGAAGAGGCTCCCTGATATCTGTAGCAAGCTCATGCATGGAAAGAAACAACGACATCAGCCTCGGGTCGAAGGATGATCTGTCAAGATCCATGCCAAGGGCTCCTGTAAGATGATCCCTGTCGGTATAAGCAAGATAATTGAAATCTGAACCCAGAAGAAGCAGGGGGTTGTTGAAGATATCACGGCTCTCATCCAGAAGAGACTGAAGGGAGGCACTGCTCCTCAATATTATATTCAGCTTTTCTTCCCAGTTCTCGTACCTGTTGAATACATCCTGCACCATATTGAAAACTCGGAATATATTTTCATGTTCCGAAACTGTGATCACTGCACAGTTCCTGTAGAAGTATGCAGGAGGTGTTCTGGTGCCAAGGCAGACAAGAACTACATTCTCTCCTATATCAGGGTCCTCAGGCAGATGATCCGCACTGCAGACATATACATGATTGTCAAGGAATACATCATTACTGTCGATATAAAACTCAGGCCTCGAAAGGACGAGCTCCTTTACATCGTCGCCACTGAATGTCACATCAAGTTCTCTCTTAAGATTCTGATAGATTATATCCGCATTTAGTTTCATAACATATCCCTCCGGTACTGATAATATTTCAAGATCCGTACTGCTGTCAATGAAAGACCATAAAATATAATGGAAAATGATCTGTAAATCCGGAAAATATTAAGGTTCTGCCATTTGTATGGCCATTAAAAATAATGGTTAATGTCATGAAAAAACATACATTTTGAAGAATTTAAAATGAAGACCCAATAAAGTATCATTAAATCAGTAAAAGGATGGCAGTTCAAATGCACTGGATATAAATGGAGGGAAAACTATGCTCAGGGAAAAATTAGGCACTGCGAAGTGCTTCAGGACAGCCTGGGGAAAACTTATCACTGAAGAGGAGGCATATACGCAGATAAATCGTCAGATAGCTGCTGTATGTGCAAATCTGTTTCAGGTCATGAGGATATTTGAACCAAGCTGGGAAAAAAGAACAGAAGCGATCTGTGAGATCGCAAATATGATGAACATGGCTGTTGCGGGGACACCTGAAGATCAGAAGGAATATGTAAACATGTCTCTGTATGAAGCATTCAATATTCCGGAACTGTGTGAGAAATCAAGCTGGCTTGGAGGTATCACGGGGGATTCCGGAGATGAGTGGGAAAACATGGCAGGAAGAGTCATTCAGTTTACAAGGGACCGTGTAGAGAAGGAACTGGATACATGTCCATGGGATATAGTGGGAAGTGAACTCTGCAACATGACTACAAGCATGTTCACAGCAAACTTTGACCTTGCATCATCCAATGGAACAGAGAATGAAGTGGCTCTTAACATGTGCCAGGCCAGAGGATGCGGAAACAAGCACTGCAGAGTAGTTGCCGAGCGCAGAGACAAGTATGGACTTAAAAAACAGGAATGGCTTGAACATATGCAACAGCCTGTGGATCCTATCCATGATACTCCCCGTGAGAGGATGGTCAAGGAAGGACAATGCCTGAGGAATGGTCAGTACACCCAGGCTTTTGGTGAAGAGACATCCCTTGAAGAAGCATATCACTGGGTAGCCCAGATGGGTTGGGTATGGTCAGTGCAGTTCCCGATGATGGCCATCAGGGACATGGCTCCTGATGAAGATGAGTTCATGAGAGTATTCAGGATCGTGTTTGCCACAGCAGGAAAGAATCAGTTCATAGAACCTTTTGCAAAGGAAGGATTAAGACAGCATCTTGGTGTTCCTCACAGCATAGATGACAATGACGGAAGGATCCTTGGCTCCTACATAATGTACATGCTGGATGTACAGCAGGTACCATATGAGATGGAAAGATGGACAGAAGATGAAACATGGATCAGAGTCAAGACGGAAGATTTTACAGCCCGTTATGAGATGGCACCTCTTGATGAGCTTGTGGATGCATATGAGGCTCAGTGGAACGGAGCTGCAAAAACACTCGTTTCTCCTGAATGGTCCTGTGTCATAGATGGAAGAGAAGATGAAGACATGTATATAAAGGTCATCCGCAGGGAAGACCCAAGGATGCTGTAAGGAGGTAAGGATATGCTGTTCAGGAATGATGAAAGGGCAAGGCTTGACTCCGAGACTATCCGTAAGAGCGTAGGATGGTACAGATGGACACATGACCTTGTGGAGATAAAGGGAAAGGATGCATCCTGTGTCCTGGATATGATCTATGTGAGCAACATGCTCAAGGTAGCACCGGGAAGGACAAAATATACCTGCATGCTGGATGAACAGGGTGAGATAATCGATGATGTCATCGTCATGCACATGGATGAAGATACCTACTGGGTCTCCACACTGTATGGGCCAAGGCTCATACCATGGATAGAGAGTCACTGCCAGGGTAAGGATATTGCCATGAAGCTCATAACATACGACTGGGATATGTATGCAGTGCAGGGACCGGATTCTGATAAGGCAATGGATGAACTGCTGGACAGACCGATCGGGAAAATGAAACGTTTTGCAGTTGCAGAGAACTCCATCGGCAATATACCTGTATACATACATCGTTCAGGTTTTACCGGAGAGAACGGTTACGAGGTATATTGTGATTCGAAAGCAACAGGACAGATAAAGGAAAAAATTGCTGTTGCTGTGGAGAAAGCCGGCGGAAGAGAGATCTATACTCTTGAAGTATATGTACGCTCCATACCTATGGAAAAAGGTTTTGCTCTGAAACAGGATTTCAAGCATCTGAGTCCGTTTGAATGCGGAATGGGCTGGGCAGTGGATACATCAAAGGATTTCATCGGAAAGGAAGCGGCCCTTGCAAGAAAAGAGAATCCACGTTTCCGCATGACAGGTCTCGTATTTGACTGGGAATCAACAGAGGACATCTCCATATGGGAGAGAGTATATCTTTATGGTGTAGAGGTAGGAAGATGTTCCCAGGCCATCTATGGATACACCGTAGACAGGAATATAGGATTTGCGACTCTGAGGGCAAATGTCCCTGACGGTGCAAAGGTCACAGTAGGACCAAACGGTTCTCCTGCTACAGTCACATCAAAGGTATTCTGCTAGGAGGTAATCATGGGAAGACTTGAAGGTAAAGTGTGTATAGTTACGGGTGCATCGGCAGGCATAGGAAGAGCAACAGCAAAGCTGTTCGTACAGGAAGGTGCAAAGGTGATCGCTGCTGCAAGGAGAGAGGAGCTTTTAAGGGAGCTTTGTGAAGAATGTGCGGATCTTCCTGGTGAGATCGATTACTGTGTCACTGATGTTGGTGACCCTGAGGCTGTAAAGGCTCTTGTGGCAAAGACAGCTGAAAGATTCGGAAGGCTTGATGTAGCTGTTAACAATGCCGGAGTAATGGATGACAATACTGCCATCGCAGACATGTCAGATGAAATGATGGAGAGCGTATTCAGAGTCAACACTTTCGGCCTCATGTACTGCCTGAGAGAGGAATGCAGAAAATTCCTTGAACAGGGTGAAGGAGGAACTATAGTAAATATATGTTCAGTCGGAGCGACCCATCAGACGGCAGGTGCAGCATATTGTGCCAGCAAGGGAGCAGTGCTTTCGGTCACAAGGAATACTGCATACATGTACAAGGATGATGAGATAAGATGCAACTGTATCTCACCGGGAGGAGTGGTAACTGATATACCTCTCGTAATGCCTCCGGCTGATGAGTTCGGTTTCGGAAGGACAAGTGAGCTTCTGAATTTCTCGGGAGAACTTGCTATGCCTGAAGATCTAGCGGATGCGATACTGTTTCTCGCAAGTGATCAGTCACGTTATATTAACGGTGAAGAGATCAAATGCGATGGCGGATGGACAACATTTTAATTAAAAATATAAAGATATAAGGAGGAAAGATCATGGGATTTTCACTTGATTCAAAAGTTAAGGAGATATTAAAGGATCCAAGAGCTTGTGCCGTTCTTGATAAGTATGCAGAAGGTGCATCAAAGAACCCGCAGATGAAACTTGTAGGAGGACTTACACTGAGAAAGCTTGCAAGCTTCCCACAGTCTGCCTATCTCAAGCCACACCTTGAAGAACTTGAAAAAGAACTTCAGGCTATAGAATAACAGGTATGTTGCTGCTGATATCTTAACAGCAGTAAGGGTAGAGACGCATAAAAGTGGTATGACTGCTGTCATATCACTTTTTATTATGACATCATACTGTTGGATCACGACAGGCCAGAGGACATATTGAAAAAATAACATTTATTTTTTATGATTATTTATGCAGTGTTCATATTGAAAAATAAAGATCAGACAGCTGCAGAAGAAAGGAGCATGGCCTTATGAAACAGGGAACGATCAAAGTGGTCGATTTTGACATGTGGATGGATCTTTCGGATATAAAAGAACTGGAAGGCCTCAATGAAAAATGTGATAGGAGATATATCGAGGACTATATCCATGAACATGTAAAAATGAGAGATGTAGTGGTAGCCAAAGCTGAAATAATAAGGGATGGTGAATACAGAGCTCCCAATCTCATGGGAAAGATGGGAGAAATGATGCCACCTTCAGTTTGCTCCGGGCTTCCGGAATTCATAAATGTGGAGATACTACATAAAACAGGAAAGTATCAGGAAACTATCTGGGTATGGATACCGTTCAGATGGAACGGAAGATTCTTTGGCTGCTGTGGAGGTGGTAACCGTACGGCAAACATCTCAATGCAGGTACCTGGTACCAG